>NZ_BCNX01000013.1 GCF_001571405.1 Methanoculleus thermophilus
ATCCTGACCCTGGTCCATGACCATCACCTGAAGGTCGCCGGAGCGGAGCGCGAGGGGGCCCAGACCCGGGAACCCCGCTACCGGGGGAGGCGGATCGCCGTGGTGGTCCCGGCGTACAACGAGGAAGAGTTGATCGGGGAGGTGCTCGACGGCATCCCCGACTACGTCGCGAAAGTCTACGCGGTGAACGACGGCTCCTCCGACCGGACCGGGGAGATCATCGAGGACTACGCCCGGCGCGATCCAAGGGTCGTCCCGATCCACCACAGCCCGAACCGGGGGCCAGGGGCTGCAGTTATATCCGGCTACTCCCGGGCTCTCAGTGACGGGATAGATGTTGTCGCAACCATGGACGGCGACGGTCAGATGGATCCCCAGTACCTCTCTAAGTTTCTGGATCCTATCATTGATGGAAAGTGCGACTTTACCCTTGGGAACCGCCTTGGTTCCCCTGAATATCGAGGCCGCATGAGCAAGTGGCGGTTCTTTGGCAATGCGATGCTCACGTTCCTCACAAAGATTGCATCGGGCTACTGGTCCATGATGGATCCCCAGAACGGCTACACCGCGATCTCTCGCCGTGCCCTCGAAAGCATTGACTTCAAAGATATGTACCCCAGGTACGGTTACTTAAATGATCGGCTGGTCAGGCTGAACATTCACGGTTTCCGGATACAGAATATCGCTCATCCTGCGAAATACGGCAACGAAAAATCTTCCATCAAATACGGCCGTTATATCGTTCGGGTCTCAAACCTTCTCCTCCGGACGTTTCTCCGGCGGCTCAAGATGAAGTACGTGATACTCAGCTTCCATCCCCTTGTCTTATTCTACCTCTTTGGATCGATCCTGTCAGCGATCGGGGTAGTGGGTGGAGCGATTACGCTGTGGGAAAAACTGGTCTGGGGCTACCCTGTTCTTTTCGTTCATGGTGCTCTCTCGATGCTGGCGTTTATGATGGGGGTTATGTTCCTCTCGTTTGCGATGCTCTTTGATATGGTCGCAGAGAGACAGGGTTACGGGTGGTACTGAGGATGAAAATACTAGTCAGTATTAGCCACCCTGCCCGGGTACACTATCTCAAAAAGTTGCACCCGGGAAAGGGATGTGGCGTTCATAAAACACCTCGTAACAGCCAAGATGAGGGGTTGTGTTGTTGATGAACTATGACAGTTATGCAATTGGCATTATAGAGATCATGGAGGATTAAAATGAACGAAGAAATAAGCGTTGGCGTTGTTGGGATGGGGAAAATGGGCATTATGCATGCCGGGATCCTCAATAACCTAAACGGTGTATCAGTTAAGGCAGTAGCAGATACGCAAAAGTTAATCACCCACTTTATTGAGAATCAGCTCACAGGAATCAATGCCTATGATAACTACGAGGAGATGCTCTCAAAAGAAGATTTAGATGTCGTATACATAACTACGCCAACGTCATTGCACCCAAGAGTCGCAGTGAATTGCGTTAACAATGGCATTCCGTTTTTTGTTGAAAAACCCCTGGGCATTAATACGGAAAGTTGTGCCCCGCTGTTAGAGTTGCTCCAGGAGACATATGTTACAAATATGATAGGTTACTCAAAACGTTTTGTTAGCACATTTAAAATGGCAAAACAGATTATTGACAATAAAGAACTGGGAGAAATGATCTATTTTAACTCAACAATGTATGTATCCCAGCTATTTTCAAGGGGCAGAGGGTGGAGATATGATAAAGGGATAAGTGGAGGAGGCGTCTTAAATACCTTAGGGACGCATTTGATAGATCTGCTTCTGTGGTTCTTTGGCGATTATTCGTATGTCCAGGGGGGAACAAAGCGTTACTATTCTTCAGATGTAGAAGATTTTGCACATGCATATATCGCATTTAATAGCGGTATCGAAGGGACAATCGATACTTCATGGAGCGTTCGGAATTATCGACTACCAGAAATTAAAATTGAAGTACATTGTTCCAGAGGCATGTTTGTTGTCACTGATGACTACATAAAAATATTCACTGATGCCGATAATGCTTGGAAAGAGTATTATAAACAAGATTTTGTCAGTGGAGTGGATTTTGACCTTGGGGGGCCAGAGTACACGATGGAAGATAAGCACATGGTCGAGTGTGTAAAGAAAAACGTGAAAACAGATCTTGATGTTTTCGAAGGTTTTGCAGTTCAAAAAGTTATTGAGGAGATTTATAAAACTGCAAGCAATAAAGCCGAAATGGGGGTGAATACTCATGACTATTGATAGGATTTTACTGGGACATAATCAGTTTATCGGAGTGGACCATTTTTCTCAAGAGAGAGCAAGAAATAAGGCATCTCTCTTTAAAGACAATCAAAGAATCCTTGATATTCTAGATACTTTCCTTGAGCAAGGTGAAAGGGGGATGATGCTCTCTACTCACCCCAAATCAAGAGAAATTCTGGCAGCAATCAGTACAAAACCTGAATTGTCGAATAACATTAATATCTACCCCCTTATCCCCTATGCACAAGGGTATATCAGAAAAGCCAATGAGCAAGGGCTTGTTACAATGATTACAGATTCCCTGAGTTCTGCAAATACATCAAAGAAATTCAAAATACTATTTAAAGGTGGAATGGGATATCTGAAAAAAGATCACACTGATATTCTCTCGACAATGATTGATTTAGAACTGCTGCCGTTTAATAAATTTAATACGAGATCGATATTTCTCCATAACATTCTAACGGATCTAGCTTTAGCATTTAAGGCCCAGAATATATTTGAATTTTATATTGATTACATTAAAGAAAACTATAATGCCACCCCTGCATTTGGAACTGTGAATTTTGTAAAGTTAGTTGAGGCTTTTGAGGAATGGGGGCTGCCAAAACCTTTAGTTATGTCATCTTTTAACAAAATAGGCTTCCAAATGAATCCCTCAAAGGCAGCGTGCGAAGAGTGCCTAAAAAATTATAAAGTTGATGTATTAGCAATGAGTACGCTTGCTTCAGGTTACATACCGCCGAAAGAAGCGTATGAGTACCTGTTCTCGTTGCCAAACATCAAGTCTGTCGTCGTAGGTGTGTCCACTAAAGAGCATGCTCGTGAGACAATTAATCTAATCCACTCTCACCTAGGGAATGGACTAATATGAGAATTTTAATAGATATAGGGCACCCAGCCCACGTTCATCAATTTAGAAATGCGATTCATCTATTAGAAGCACGAGGCCATGATGTGCTGGTCACCTCTCGAAATAAAGAGGTAACATTTGCATTGCTCGATAAATACTCAATACCATATGTGAAAGTGGGAGATTACGCAAACAACAATATTAAAAAAGCAATAAACATGTTTAAAATCGATGCAGAACTGTATTCTGTGACAAGTAAGTTTCAACCGGATATTTTGATCGGCGGGGTGGGAAATGTGTATATTGCACACGTTTCATGGCTACTACGCAGGCCCTCAATTTTATTCAACGATACGGAGCACGGTAAATTGCAAGATCAATTGTCGTATCCTTTCACAACAACAATTTGTACCCCCTCCTGCTATACGAGAGATCTCGGTGAAAAGCAGGTCCGATATAATGGCTACCACGAGCTCGCCTACCTCCACCCAAACCGCTTCACTCCAGACCCCGCCGTCCTCACCGAGCTCGGCCTCACCGAGGACGACCCCTTCATCATCGTCCGCTTTGTCTCCTGGCAGGCGAGCCACGACGTCGGCCAGCACGGCATCCGCGACAAGGTCGGGCTCGTGAAGGCGCTGGAGCAGTACGGCCGGGTCCTGATCACCTCTGAGGGGGCGCTGCCGGAGGAGTTGCAGCCCTATCAGATCCGGGTCTCGCCGGAGAAGTTGCATGATCTGTTGTATTACGCGACGCTGTATGTGGGGGAGGGGGGAACGACGGCGTCGGAATGTGCAGTGCTCGGCACTCATGCTATCTACGTTAATACTCTCCCGTTAGGCTATATCGCCGAGGAAGATGAGAAGTATCACCTTGTTTCTGATTTTTCCGGCCGGGACTGTACCGACGAGACCGTGCTTGCCGAAGCGAGGAGATTGCTGCAGAATCCGGACCTGAGAAAAGAAGGGAAACAGAAAGCTACGACCCTCGTGCAGGATAAGATCGATGTGACTGCGTTTATGGTCTGGTTCATCGAGCACTATCCTGAGAGCGTCGACCTGATGAAGAGCCAGCCTGGAATTCAGCAGCAGTTTGGGTATCATTAACACCACGCGGAGAAACCATGCAGAACCTACTATCAAAAATTATGGATCAGAGTGCAGAAATCGGTATCATCGGCCAGGGATATGTCGGCCTCCCGCTCGCGATGGCCTTTGCGAAGAAATTCACCGTCTTCGGGTACGACGTCTGCTCAGAGACCGTTGAGCGTCTCCGGGCCGGGAAGTCGCACATCCAGGACGTCACGGACGAACAACTCTCCCGGTACCTCGGGAAGACCTACTTCCCGACATCCAATCCCGAAGACCTCCGCCGGTGTGACTTCCTCATCATCTGTGTTCCGACCCCCTTATCGGAGGATAAGATCCCCAACCTGAGTTACATCAAGAGCGCCTGCAAGACCATCAAGACCATTCTTCACCCCGGGCAGTTCGTGATCCTCGAGAGTACCACCTACCCCGGAACGACCGATGAGGTAGTAGTTCCGATCCTGGAAGAGACCGGGCTCGTCGCCGGCAGCGACTTCGGCGTTGCCTACTCCCCCGAGCGGGTGGACCCCGGGAACAAAAAGTTCCCCATCGACAGGGTCCCGACCGTCGTCGGCGGCATCAATCCCGAGTGCACCGAGGTTGCCGCCGCCCTCTACGGGAGTGTTGTGGATCAGGTCGTCCCGGTTCGCGATGCCCGGACGGCGGAGGCCGTGAAGATGGTCGAGAACATCTTTCGGAACGTGAACATTGCTCTTGTCAACGAAATGGCCCTCATCTTCGAGCGGATGGGCATCGACACCTGGGAGGTGATCGATGCCGCGGCCACCAAACCCTACGGCTTCATGCCGTTTTATCCTGGTCCGGGTATCGGCGGCCACTGCATCCCCCTCGATCCCTACTACATGTCCTACCGGGCGAAGAAGTACGGTTTCATCCCCCGCTTCATCGAGACCTCCGGCGAGATCAACGAGTTCATGAAGATGCACGTTGTCAACCTCGCCGAGCGCGGCCTCCGGCAGGTCGGCAAGCGCCTCTACGGTGCGAGGATCACCGTCATGGGCCTCGCCTACAAGAAGAATATCAACGACCCCCGGGAGTCGCCCGCAATCAAGATCATCGAGGAGCTTGCAAACCTCGGGGCCGAGGTGCGGGTGTATGACCCATTCGTTCCCTCGATTCGGACGAGGGCCGGGGTCTTCACCTCGGCCGGGAGCGTCGAGGAGGCGCTTTCCGGGGCGGAGTGTGCGGTCTTCCTCGTGGACCACGACGTCTTCCGGGGGATCTCGGTGGAGACCGTGAAGGGGCTCATGGCCTCGCCGGTGGTCGTGGACGGGAAGAATCTGTTCGCGGGCGGCAAGGGGATTGTGTATCTGGGGATTGGGAAAGGGTCTTATTGAGGAGTGTCACGCATAATGTCCTTGGAAGGTGAGGTAGATAATGTAAACTTGGCCGTGATCTGCCATTCCTACAATAATTTCCAGAAAGACCCGATCGATATACTTGCTCCTCGTGTTTCATCAGTAAACGTCTTTGTGAGGGTGAATCCCTTTTCTGAGTTGGGGAAATATCTGTCTATTCCGCAACTCGAACGTTTTTCCTCTGCGTATAAAATAGACCTGACCGGTACCCCGGAGAATGTGCAAGTATCCCCAACTCCCATCTGGTATCTTCCCACAGATCGAGATTACAAAAGACTTGGTGAGAGGCACTATGCTCATGTCAAATCCTTGATTAAGGAACGTGGGACTAAGTTCGACCTCATCCACGCCCATTTCACCTGGTCTGCTGGCTATGCCGGTGCCCGCCTCAAGGAGGAGTACGACGTTCCCTTCGTGGTCACCGGGCACGGCTATGATATCTACTCCCTCCCCTTCAAGGACGATGAATGGCGGGCAAAGATCGAATACGTGCTCAACACCGCAGATCATATCATCACCGTCAGCCAGAGCAATCTTGCCTGCATCCAGAAACTGGACGTCTCCACACCGGTTACAGTCATACCCAATGGCTTCAGGAGCGATCTCTTCTACCCTCGCGATTCCTTAGAGTGCAGAAAGGCGCTCAACCTCCCTCAGGATAAGAAGATCATCCTCACGGTGGGAAATCTGGAGCCTGTCAAGGGCCAGAGATATCTTGTCGAAGCGGTTCAGAGGATCATCCGGGAAAGAAAAAATATCCTCTGCGTCATCGTCGGTGCCGGGAAGGTTCGTACCGCCCTTGAGCGCCAGATCCGCTCGCTTGGGCTGGAGGATTACATTCTGCTTGCCGGCGGAAAACCACACGACGAGATCCCCCTCTGGATGAACGCTTGTGACCTCTTTGTCCTGCCGAGCCTGAGAGAGAGTTTTGGGGTCGTTCAGATCGAGGCTATGGCGTGCGGGAAGCCGGTTGTTGCGACACGGAATGGTGGGAGTGAAGAGGTCGTCATTTCTGACAAATACGGCCTGCTGGTAGAGCCCGCCGACCCCGAAGACTTGGCAGAGAAGATCTTGGTGGCGCTGGACCGGGAGTGGGACCGGGAGGCGATCCTCGCGTATGCGGAGCGGTTTACGTGGGAGAATATTGTGAAGGACATCCTAAAGATCTATAGATCTCTTGGTATAGGTGATTAATATGAAAATTGCTGTTCTAGTCACACATTGGAAAAATACTCATGGGACTGGAGTTACCCGATATGTCATAAACTTAGTTGAGGAGCTCAAGAAGGATCCTGACTTGGAGATATTTGTACTCTATAGGTATGGAGATGACTCTGAGAATTATAAGATTGCTGGGCCGAAGTACACATTCCCATTCAAAGGTATAGCGATCTTAAACAAATTACAACCAGATATTGTATACACGGACACTAATTGGTATTTCCTATTGACGGGAGTCATTTTTAAAAGATTAAGTGGGGCCAAACTAATTACTACAATGCACTCTCATCCCCCTAGATTGCCGTATCTCGGAAAGATCTTGATGCAATATCTCCTTAATTCGTGTGATACTATTACATATGTCTCCGAAGATCTACGAAAAACGATTCACCATGTTTGGGCCATTCCTATCAAAATAAGAGAAGAAATTACGTATGCTGGCGTAAGATCACAGTCGGTTAACGAAAGGGAGGTAAAAGAATTTATTACAAAATATGGGATCTCAAAAACCTCACTCATCTTGTTGATGCAATCGTCACCTATCGCCAGAGTTAAAGCTGATGGTACCAAAATATTAATGCGATCGATCCAGAAGTTGCTGCCAACTTATCCTGAAATTTTACTGATCGTAACTGGTACTGGTCCTTATCTGGATGAACTACAAGAATATGCAGTTACTCTTGGCATTCGGGATAGGGTAATCTTTACGGGTTGGATTGATAACCCCTTTGTTCCTCTCTCTATTTGTGACATTTATACTCACATCTCCTTGGGAGAGGGATTACCTCTTGCTCTTTTAGAAGCGATGTCCATTGGTAAACCCATTGTTGCAACGCCTGTTGGAGGCATACCTGAAGTCATTGATAACGGAAGAAATGGACTGTTGGTAGAACCTGATGCAGATGTTGTGGCAGAAGCCATTGAAAAACTTCTAAAAGATGAAAAGTTAAGGACAAGACTTGGGCATAACGCATATGCTGACTCCAAAAAATATACTTGGGAAAAATGCGCAAATACCTTTTTAGAAGTATTCGAGAGGAGATATTGAGGCAAATGATAAATAATATCCGTCGTGTTCTTATTGAAAAAAAGTCATTATTGAATCCAAAATTACTCAAAATTTATTTCATATTAACATTTTGTCTTATTACTCTATCTTCACTTCTCGTATGGAACATCCCTGCAACAGAATATGAAATCTCGATATACGCTAGCACTCCCCAGTTATTCTGGATCATTATATACCCTATTATGCTGGCCTCGTTCGGACTTTTTATTTTATTACTCCTCAAGAATAATTTAGATGTATCGCTGTACTCGAAACTCTGCCTAATTTCAATATTCCTTTGTTATATCCTGGTAAATGCGCTATTTATCATCCGTGGCTACCACATGTGGAATATGACCGGAGATGGTGCATCCCATCTGGGTTGGACAAAAGATCTAATATCTGCTGGCCATATCCCAGAGCATCTTTTTTATCCACTTCTCCATATTTTCCTAGCTGAGTTAACAAAAGTCACACAGTTAGATCTAGTTATCCTTCACAAAATCGTGCCAGTCATATTAGGAGCTCTATTCGTTCCCTTTATGTTTGTTTTTGCACGATCAATTTTCCCAAAAGAACATACCGGCCCGTATCTAGTTGCTCTCATAAGCTGTTGCTTTATCCTTCCGTGTACTCTACTGGCTCCAAATATGAATTCATATCTAATCTTTCCTCTCATGTTAATGATATATATAATGGCATTTAAAAGCGGTTCTCGTGAGTATATTATTTTATTAGCAGTAATGCTTATCGCAGCTGCTACATTTCACCCAATCACTGCATTTATATACGGCTTAATAATATTTGCAGTATCCGTTTCCCAATTACTTGCACGTAGATACAAAGGATATCTATGCTTTAATATATTTCCAAAAAATCGGGTGAATCTTTTTGCAATATTACTCCTCAGTATCTGGTACTTCTTCTGGCTTCTTCAGTTCTGGTATTTTGGAGTGACGATAAACAATATGTACGATTCGATTATCTCGAGGGCGGATACTCAATATGCAGTAATTGGTCAGGCAATCAGAAATGCTTCTGCTGTTGGAAACAATCCATTTATTGAGATTATTAAAAGGTACGGTCAGCAGATATTAATTATAATTCTCTCCGTTATTGGTGCAATATCTCTGTTTTATCGAGATCATTCTTCTAGGCATTATCAGACACTTAGGTTATTTATTTTTCCGTTTACACTGATTATGGTGTTTATGATTGCTATGGTTGGTGCTCAGGGTTTCACCATGGCAACACGATATCTAAATTATATTATGATAATGGGAGTTCTCTTTTGTGCATATCTCATTGTCAATCTATTTAACCACATGACTAAAAAACCGAATCTTTCCTCGATCGCTGCAGTCATAGTGGTTATAGGGATCACCTGCATGGTAATGACTCTCGGTTTGGTTGATGTCTACCCATCTCCCTATAATGCTAAAGGGTCATATCATACCACTCAGATGAGTGTTTCCGGTATGGAATGGTTCTTTGAAAACAGGATTATTGAAACCCCTCTTGTAGGCATTACTGTTGCTCCTGGAAGGTACGCGGATCTCCTCCTCTCTCCAACCGAAAGGAAAGAACAAAATTTGCCAAATTACATGTTTACGGAACATACGGGTGGAAGAATCGACGATCGACGCCCCCCGGTTCACTTCGGATATGGCAACTCATTATCATTGGGGGATTATTACGATCGGGAGACTGATTTTATCACAAATAGACAGGATATAGAATACTATAGCGTAACGAGGCCCGAGCTAGGCGAGCTCTATTGGCAAAATGAGGATTTTCAGAGATTGTCGAATGACCCGAAGGTAGATAAGGTTTATTGGAATAGTGAATATACAATGTGGAAAATTAGGCCATAGGGGTTCGATTAATTCTACTTCGTATCTCTGTTTTCAATTTTTTAAATATACTAAACATCTCTGAAGGAACATATGCCCAGAATAAGGTCCAATACTTAGATTTCCACAGATGTCGTGTCTTGCAATCTTTTAGGTTATCTCGTGCGATATCGGGCCTGCCCGCTGCTAAATTACGGCATGCTGCCTGGATCTGTTTAGATGCGACATACTCCAGAAGATCTTCTCTCATCTCTGCTGGCACCTCTCCAGCTTGGAGTGCATTTCGTGCAGAGATTGTGAAGATATTTTCTTTAACCGGCTCTATCTTGTTACATGCCCTGTTGGAGAGGTAGCGTAACGAAAGTTCTGTAAAATTGAATTGGCCCTGGATCCAACCTAGATTTGGACAAAGGAGAAACAGGGCCATGGATCCCTTAGCGTTAATCGAAGATTATCTTTCCGATCAGGAGAACGGCATGAAGACGCTCATCACCTGGTTCCTCAACCAGGTGATGCTCCAGGAAGCTCTCCAGCAGGCAGGAGCCGCCCAGTACGAACGCACCGATGCGCGGAAAGCGCATCGAAACGGTTACAAGGACCGATCCCTCAAGACCCGATACGGGGAGACGATCCTCCGGAAACCGCAGTTTCGGGAGTTCCCGTTCGAGACACAGGTCTTTGGACGGTATGCCCGGGTGGAGAAGGCTCTGATTACGGCGAG
>NZ_BCNX01000014.1 GCF_001571405.1 Methanoculleus thermophilus
GCCAGAGCAGAGGGGAAACACCTGGACTCATCCCGAACCCAGCAGTTAAGCCCTCTTACGTATTGTGTGGTACTGAGGTACGCGAGTCCTCGGGAAGCACGATTCGCTGCTAGTACCTCCCTTCCATTGGAAGCCTGCTCTTCTTTATTGTTCTGTTACGATTATCCCTCACTGCTTTGATTGGTCTCTTCTGCAGAAGATGGGCTGCTGTTAAAATTTGCCAGTTCCAGTGTTTTCTCCTGCGTTACGTTTGTTGTATTTGTGATATTCACTACAGCACCCGCCGTCTCTGCCTCAAGGAGGATCTCCGAGGGGATCATCACGGCATCGATGATGTAGATGATGCCGTTTGTTGCCAGGATCTCGCTCCCGACCACTTTTGCCCCGCCCAACCTCACTTCACCGCCGGTCGCTTCCACTGTGATCGGGCTGCCCTGTACGGTTGGTATGGTTTTGGCTGCAGTGATCTCCGATATTGTGTATCTTCCTGGGGCCAGATGATAGAGCAGAACCTCGGCGAGGTTGCCCTTAGGGTCATTGAAGAGTTCTTCCATCACGGCGTCCGGTAGGTGGGCAAAGACCTCATCCGTGGGTACAAAGATCGTGCACGGGCCGGGACCGGTGAATGCTCCTTTGAGTCCCGCCCTCTCTATCGCCTCTAAAAAGGTTGAGAAGTTGCCATTCTGCACAAGTACCTGCTCGATCGTCAGGTTTCATTCTGGATTTGCGTAAATAGGGGTCGATTTGAGCGATTTTAGGTTGCATGCAGGTGAGGTGCATGGCGGACGTCTGATCGCGCGGGCCGGGACCATCACGGCCGGCGGTATTGATGCCTCTTTGGGGCGTTCGCTCAGGTGATCCTACGCGATGCTGACTGCCCTCCGGCTGAACCCAAACGGCGGCAACTACAAACGTATCAAGCGTTCCGTCGCAAAGACAGCCTCACCTCTTTTCCGATGGGTTTAAGATAGTCTTTTTTCGGACGAGGGGGCAGGGAAGTTTTTCGGTTCCGTGCCTCTGCTACCGGGCGCTAATCGTCTTGGATCCTGTGCTTGTGTAGGTGCTAATAGAATCCCTCATCGTCACGCCCATCGGCTGTTCTCAACTCCTCACCAATCCCCATCTCCCGATCGCCGCCCACCCTGCGAGGCACACGGCCCCGACCGCCACGTTGAGCGCGCCAAGGCTCAGGACGAGGTTCTCTCCGCCAAGGAAGACCAGGATCATCCCGGCGCTGCCGAAGACGAGGCCGGCGCAGTTGATCAGGGCTGATGCGGAGCCGGTATCCTCCTTCTGCTGGTCGAGCATCAGGAACGCGCCCGGCGGACGCACGGCACTCCCCATCAATGATGCCGGGAAGAGGCCCAGGGCAAAGAAGAGAGGGCCGAGGTTCCCGAAGAGGCAGACGAGTGCTCCTCCGACAAGCATGACGGCGAAACCTGATGCGACGATCATCCAGCGGCTCGTGTGCCGGGAGAGCCAGAGGTAGAGGAAAGGACCCACTATCAGGCCTATAGCGTTGAGAGCAAAGTAGAAACTATACCACTGTTCCGAGAGCCCGAACCAATCCTGGTAGATGTACGGTGAGGCGGAGACAAATGCCAGGGATGCGGTGCTCACGAGCGAAAAAACGACGAGGAGCGATGTAAAACCCGGGTTCCTGAGCACGGCCCCGAGTCTCTGGATGGATTGCGCCACGGTGCCGGTATACCGCGAGGGTATGGTCTCTTCGAGGAGGAGGGCGCCTGCCATCGAGACGACTCCGATGAGAGCGAGTGTCAAAAAGAGCCCCCGCCACGACGTGTAGGGGAGCATGAACGCGCCGAGGACCGGCGCGATGGCGGGCGAGATGACGACCATCGACTGGACGATCGAGAGCACTGATTCCTGCTTCCTCCCGTCGTAGACGTCCTTGACCATCGCGGTCGCGACCGCAGAAGCGGCGCTGCCGCCGATGGCCTGGAGGACGCGGAATGCGCTCAGATGCCAGATGCTCCACGAGAGCGCACACCCGGCGCTTGCTGCGATGTACAGGGCAAGTCCGGCGAGGAGGATTGGACGGCGGCCGTATTTATCGGAAAGTGGGCCCCAGAAGAGCAGTCCAAGACTGAAGAAGAGAAAGAAGAGGATCAGGGTGAGGTTCGTCAGGTCGGCGGAGACCCCAAAGTAATCTCCCATGCCGGGGAGAGCGGGGAGGTAGAGATCGGTCGAGAGCGGGACAAAGGCGGAGAGCAGAGCAATCAGGACGACGAGACCCTTGTCGCCGAGATATTTCTGGACTCGCTGGTTTTGGCCGGAAAGTGATTGATCCATGGAATCGTCTCGAAGCAGAAGATTCTTTGAAAACAGAATGCTGCTATGGGGATTTGAACCCCAGTCGTAGGAGTGAGAGTCCTACATGATTGGCCGGTCTACACTATAGCAGCGCATTGCACACCATTGTGCTCTACATTGTTTGATGTTAAACTACTTAAACTTATCGCACATGCCCCTCTCCATGACCCGGCCTGTAACCTCGTAATCGGAGCCATATCCGGGCCTCGATTCTTCTGCCACACCATGATCTTTACCACAGACACCAATAAGTAGCTGCCCCGCATACCTATACCGGCAGTAATGAGCAGTGTCGAAGAGCAGATACGGGAGATTGAGGACGAACTCAAGAATACCCCGTACAACAAGGCGACTTCCAAGCATATCGGCCGCCTCAAGGCGAAACTTGCGAAGATTCGCGACGATGCGGTAGCCCGGGCTATGGCCTCCTCCGGCGGGGGAGAGGGCTACTCCGTGAAGAAGTCGGGAGACGCCACCGTTGTTTTAGTCGGTTTCCCGTCCGTCGGAAAGAGTACGCTGCTCAACAAACTCACCGGCAACGACCTCTCAGAGACTGGGGCATATGCCTTCACGACCGTCTCTGTCATCCCGGGCTCGATGGAGCACAGGGGCGCAAAGATCCAGATCCTGGATATCCCCGGCCTGATCGCCGGCGCAGCGATGGGCAAAGGCCGCGGGAAGGAAGTGATCGCCGTCGTCCGGAGCGCCGACCTGATCCTGATCCTTGTTGACGTCTTCAACCAGCAGCACGTCGACGTCCTCCTGCGCGAACTCTACGATGCGGGAATCCGAATTAACCAGGAAAAACCCGATATTACCATAAAGAAGACCGCAAACGGCGGGATCAGGCTGAACACCGTCGGCAGCGTTGATCTCGATATCGAGGAGATCCGGTCGATCCTTGCAGAGAACAAGATCGTCAATGCGGATGTCCTGATCCGCAACAACGTAACCCAGGATGATTTCATCGATGCGATGATTGGAAACCGGGTCTACGTCCCTGCATTCATCGCGGTCAACAAGGTCGATCTCGTCGACGAGAAGACGAGGACGAATATCGAGAAAGAGTTGACCAAACGGTTCGGTGAACCACCCATCATGGTCTCGGCGCACAGCGGCTACCGCATCGAAGACTTAAAGGACGCAATATACGAGAATCTCGGATTCATGCGTATTTACTTAAAACCGGTCGGCGGCCCTGCAGATATGGACGAGCCGCTGATCATCCGGAGCCCCGCGACGGTCGAGGACGTCTGCAAC
This sequence comes from Methanoculleus thermophilus, assembly GCF_001571405.1. Taxonomy (NCBI): domain Archaea; kingdom Methanobacteriati; phylum Methanobacteriota; class Methanomicrobia; order Methanomicrobiales; family Methanomicrobiaceae; genus Methanoculleus; species Methanoculleus thermophilus. The sequence continues at coordinate 3,595 of NZ_BCNX01000014.1, forward strand.
CGGCTTCACCGCGACTTCGCAGACAAGTTCCGGTATGCAAAAGTCTGGGGTAAATCGGCCAAGCACGACGCGCAGCGCGTCGGCCTCAACCACCAGCTCGCGGACGGGGACATCCTCACCATCGTCACCCGCCGCTGATCACTTTTTCAAGGACGGAAAGCGGTGCATCGGTTTTTATGGCGGTCCCTGAGTAGTGCGCTCGGCTTGCCCGGTAGCCGAGCCCCACAAGACGCTCGATGACCGTCTCGATGCTGCCGGGTGAGACCCGGAGTGATTTTGCTATGACGTGGTAGTCGTAGTGGCTCGATGTCTCCAGCTCCTGCCGGCAGGTCGAGAGCAGCCGCGCGATCCGTGCCCTGTTCCCGACGTTCACCAAAGGAAGCAGCTCCTCCATCGCGGCGAGCGTCGGATCGTCGTTGATCCTCCCGGTCCAGAGGGGGCCGACGGGGACGAGGTCCGCCCCGCAGAGGGGGCACTCCTCTGGTTCCGGAAGGAGACCGGTCTGCTCTGTCCGATAGAGGCAGTCTCTGCATTGCATGATGTAGCCAATCCGCGCAAGCGTCCTGTCGGCCGCAGCCGCCCCGTCCCTGAGACGGAGGTGCAGGCGGTGGAAGTGCTCGTGTGCGTAGCAGAAGAGGGGCTCTACCCCGCGATCGTACTTGATCACCTCGCGCACAACAAACCCTAGCAGCGTCCGGAGGCCGACCTCGGCGTGGTACTCGGTATTCCGGGGGCGGGAGAAGTAACGGCGCATTCCGGCTTTTAAGTGCGCCCCGCAGAGCGGGGCGGTATCGGTCGCGGTGACGAAGAGGTACCTCCCGGCGCTCCGGGCGGCGGCGTCGACAAACGGCGCAGGCGTCCCGAAGGGATCGAGATCGACGGCATCGAACTTCCGTACACTCATCAGAGCATTCGCATCGCTGTGGGTGACCTCGGCGGACAATCCGAGCCTCTCCACGTTCTGCCGGGCAAGGTCGACTGCTCTCTGGCTCCAGTCGTTGATCGTGACCGGGATACCGATTTCATGCGCCACCCGGAGCCCCCGGGCCCCTGACGCTCCCATGGCGTCGAGATAATCCTCCGGCCGCAGGACTGAGAGGAGGAGGATTGTAACATCCCGGTTCAGTTCCATGCGTGGATTATAAAAGACCGGTCCGCCTCCCGGCGGGAACTGAAGATGAGGATCTTGCCTCGGCACGAAAAACCGGGTTCTACCCTCCGTAACCTCAACGATATCCATTGCTTCCGGAAAGGTGGATACTCGATACCCTTATACCTTCTCATGAGTAATACTATTACTCCAGTCTGTGGGCTTGTGGCCTAGCCAGGATATGGCGTCAGCCTCCTAAGCTGAATGCCGGGGGTTCAAATCCCCCCAAGCCCGTCCGTTTTCCCGTGTTCTCTCAAGAGAAAACCCTCTGGTTATTTATCGATAGCCTGGTAACCTAACTATCCGAAAATGAGCGCAACAGCCTTTATCAGGATAACTCGCCCGCACAACGCCGTCGTTGCGGGGTTTACCGCGCTCATCGGGTACCTGGTCGCCACGGGTACCCTCACGCCGCCGTCGCTCCTGCTTGCCGTGGTGGTGACGCTCATAACCGCTGCGGGGAACGTCGTCAACGACGTCTATGACCTCGAGATCGACCGGATCAACCGGCCCGATCGACCCCTCCCGGCAGGACTGATCACTCTTTCCGGTGCGAAAGCCTACGCGGCAGTTCTCTTCATCGGCGGGCTTGCCGCCGCCGCCCTGACGACAACGCTCTGCTTTGCCATTGCTCTCGTAAACTCAATAATCCTGGTAGGATATGCCGTCTGGCTGAAGCGGACCCCGGGTATAGGCAACGTCGCGGTCGCCTACCTGACCGCGAGCGTCTTTCTCTTTGGTGGAGCGTTTGAAGGTATTGAGGGGCTCATTCAGAACCTCTCGCTTGCAACGATCACGTTCCTTGCGACCATCGCGCGGGAGATTCTCAAAGACGCCGAGGACGTGGACGGAGACGCTGCCGGAGGGGCACGCACGCTTCCTATGCTCGTCGGCGTCCAATGGACGGGCCGGCTCGCGCTCGCCTGTGCCTGCGGCGCAGTTCTCGTGAGCATTCTCCCCTTCGGCGACTGGTGGGGTCTCTTTTATCTTATCGCCATCGCGATCGTCGATATCGTCATCCTCTTTGGGGCGGCCCGGGGAGCGAGGTGCACGACGCCGGCATGTGTCCGCACGTCAAGGGCTACATCGATCTTACGGGCCGGAATGTTTGCTGCACTCGCGGTCTTTGCGGTTGCTGCGATCATCTAAGTTTCGGCAGCGCTTTTCCGCTTATCGAGTGGGCGGAGCGGGTGCCGGATATTCAGGTCAGCAGGAATGAATCTCTTGCGGGAGTTTAAGCCCGGGTGTTGTGACCCTGGCCTTTTGCCTGCGAACGCCCGGATGAACTCTGGCCGATCCGGAAAAATGCACTGATCAATTTATCTGATCCTAAATAGAGTTATTATCGCGGGAGATCCTCATGAAAGTTTACCGGCACGGGGACACGTACATCGCACCTAAAGGTTCCTTTTTTGACGGAAACGTGAAGATAGACGGAAATTTCATCGTCCCTCCGGAGACGCATATCTGGGGCAACGTCGTGGTTGCCGGCCGCTTCGAGCTCGGCCCGTGCTCAACGGTCGGTGGTTCAATCAAAGCCGAGAGTATCGTTGTCGGCCACGATGCCAAAATAAAAGGGCCGGTTTGTGTTGAGAAAACCGCCACGATCTGCGACAATGCGCGGCTCCATTCAATCCAGGCGGGAGGAAACATCATCCTCCGGCCAGGGGTCAACGTCGGGGACGTCAACAGCGGCGAGACAATCTTTGTCTTTGGAAAGGTCGGAAGCGTTCGCTTATTCGGAAGGGCCGTGAAGGTCTACGGGACCTGAAACGCGCTCAAGGCCAAGCAGGGCGACATCCCTCACCGCCGCCCAGTCCGCTATCGTCTCCACACATCCATCTTTTAGGTTCACGACGCCCATAGGGGTGATCCCAATCTTATCGCACATATCGATCCCGTCTTTTACCTCCGTGAGGCAGCCGACGCCGATGATCGCCTGTGGATGATACTTCTTGACCATCCGCTTTATGAATGTCGAGCCCGGGACGATGAAGACTCTATATCCGAGCCCTTCCAGCCAGGCTGTATTCTCCCCGACTGCACAGCGACCGCAGTTCCGGCATTTGAGACCTTCTGGTGTCAGGTTTGCCGGACACTGCGCCGATCGCAGGCATTGAGGGAGGAAGACCGCCCGCTGATTCACGGGGGTCTCCGAGAATGCCTTTGTGTTCATGGTGTTTCGGAGAGTTATGAAGAACGTGACGAGATCCCGATCATCCAGACCGAGGAGTTTGCAGAACGCCTTGACGAGCCCTTCGAGGAGGACCAGGCCCGGTATCAGGATCTGCGGAAGGTAAGATTTCCCTCTGGTGATCGATGCGGTGACGATGATGGCGAGCGCTATCGCGGCAAGCAGCATTCCGAGGATGAGGAAGAACGTGATCTCGCCGATGGTGGTCATCAGCTGGATCCAGAGGTTGGATTCAAAGAGTGTCATGATCTGGTTGTCTCTATAAACTGGAAGGACTTTGCGTACGGGGGTCGCAGGACCCCGATCTCGGTGATGATGGCATCGACAAGATCGAGGGGCGTGGCGTCGAAGGCGTAGTTGAGCACCCTGACGTCGTCGGGGACGAGTTGTCGGTCGCCACAGTACGCGAGTTCAGCGCGGTCCCGCTCCTCGACGGTGATCTCACTCTCCACCCGGGCAAGATCGAATGTGGAGACCGGTGCTGCGACGTAAAACGGGATTTTATGGTGATGTGCGGCGACGGCGTGCATGTAGGTCCCGATCTTGTTGAAGACTGCATCCTTTGTGATCCGGTCCGCGCCGACGATGACGAGGTCAATCTTTCCCTTCCGCATCAGGTATGCCGCAGACGAGTCGGGGATGAGGGTTACGTCGATCCCGTCCCGGGCAAGTTCCCAGCAGGTGAGCCGGGAGCCCTGGTTCAATGGCCGGGTCTCGCAGGCAAACACTCGCACGTTCTTGCCGGCTGCGACGGCCGATCGGATCACCCCGAGCGCCGTCCCCCAGCACCGACAGGCGAGCGCCCCTGCGTTGCAGTGGGTGAGGACCGTGCAGTCGTCGGGAAAGAGGTCTTTGCCAAACCCACCGAGCCTCCGGCAGGTCAACTCGTCCTCTTCTGCAACTGCGTTCGCCTCGGCGACGGCGAGGGCCTTTGCCTCCGCAACCGTTCTGGCCATCGATACCTTCGCAAGAACGCGGTCGATTCCCCACGAGAGGTTGACCGCGGTCGGGCGGGTGCTTTTAAGGAAGTCTCCCGCCCGCCGGAGATCGTCGAGGAATCTTCCGAGATCCCCTTCGGTGCTCCGGACGGCTGCAAGCGCCATGCCCATCGCACCCGCGATGCCGAGGGCCGGGGCGCCCCGGATCTCAAGCCTCCTGATCGCGCGGGCGAGATCGTCGACGGTGGTGCACCGCATCAGTTCGTACCTGCCGGGAAGGAGGGTTTGATCTATGTATATGATGCACTCGCTCTCAGCATCCCACGCGATGGTGTAGGGCTCTCTCCTCTCTGACATGCTCATTCTGCCCTGATAACATCAAGATACGCCCGCATTGCAGCTGCTTCTCCCATGGCGACCGAGTCCGGGATATCCTTTGGTGAGGTGGCGGTTCCCGCCACGTAGATCCCTGGCTTTACCGTGAGCACGGGGCCGAGTTTCTGGTCGGCAACCCCGAAGAACCCGGACTCATCCATCGGGATGCCGAGCATCCGGGCAATCTCCTCGGCCCCGGAAGCAGGCTCGAGTCCGACCGAGAGGACCACCAGGTCCGGGTGGAACGTCTCCACTTCGCCGGTCTCGGTGTTCTCCGCGGTCATCATAAGATGATCGCCCTTTTCGAGCACCTCGCCGGGGAACCCGCGGACGAACCGGACCCCAAGCCTCTTCGCCCGCTCGTAGTACTCCTCGTAACCCTTGCCATACGCCCGGATGTCGTTATAGAAGATCGTGACCTCGATCTCGGGGTTCTTCTCGCGGATGAGCGTGGCGTTCTTCATCGCGTACATGCAGCAGACCCCCGAGCAGTAGGGGCGGCCGAGGGATAGGTCACGGGAGCCGACGCACTGGACGAACGCCACGCTCCGGGGAGGCTTGCCGTTCGAGAGCCTCTTGAGCTTGCCGCCCGTCGGACCGCTTGCGTTAATCATCCGTTCTAACTCAAGGCTCGTTATAACGTCGGGGATGGCAAGATAACGCAGTTGTGTCTTATTTCGTGCATCAAACGTCGTATACCCGGTGGTGACGATGATGCTTGCCACCTCGATCTCGATCAGCCGTTCCTCATCCTCGTGGAGGATTGCTCCCTTGCCGCAGACGTCGTAACAGAGGCCGCACTCGATGCAGTGTGCCTGGTCTTTGATGACGATATCGGGGACCGCCTGTGGGTGGGGCTTGTAGATTGCTTTCCGCACGCCAATCCCGGCGTCGAACCGGTTATAGACCTCGACCGGGCAGATCGCCGTGCAGTCCCCGCACCCGTTGCACTCTTCCTCGATGATGTAGCGGGGATGCTTCCTGACCCTGACCTGAAAGTTCCCAACCTCTCCTTCGACCGACTCGACCTCGGAGCAGGTGTGGATGGTGACGTTGGGGTGCCGTGCCACCTCGACCATCTTTGGAGAGAGGATACACATTGAGCAGTCGTTTGTGGGAAATGTCTTATCGAGTTGGGCCATATGGCCACCAATGGTCGGCTCACGCTCGATGAGATGGACGTGAATGTTGTGACCTGCAAGGTCGAGCGCTGCCTGGATGCCCGCGACCCCGGCCCCGATGACGACGACGTCAGTCATGGCGGTACCTCTCTGCAAGTTTGACGTATTCACGCGCGTTCTGGATGATGCTCTCCTGCTGCTCGGGGGTCGTCTCTCTGACCACTTTCCCCGGCACGCCGAGGACCAGCGAGTTCGGCGGGATCTCTTTTCCCTCAGTAACCACGGCGCCTGCTCCGATGATGGAGCCCTCGCCGACAACCGCACCGTTCAGGACGACGGCACCCATCCCGACGAGCACCCGGTCATGGATGGTGCAGCCATGCAGGATGGCGCCGTGGCCGACCGAGACATCTGCCCCTACGGTGACCGGAAACCCGATCGTGGTGTGGACGACGGCATTATCCTGAATGTTTGATCCCGCTCCTACGCTGATCCGGTCTCTGTCGCCCCGAATCACCGCGCCGAACCATACGCTTACGTCGTCGGCGAGCGTCACGTCCCCGATGACTGTTGCGTTCTCCGCGATAAAGACACGTTTCCCCGCAACCGATCCGCTCTCCATAGTGCTGGTACTATTGGTTGCAGCGATACAAAATGGTCTCCCTCGGCGTGGGGTTGGATGGGGTATGGTGGGTAGGGGTGCGAAAGGGCATACCGGAAGAGCATTGGGGCAGGGTAGAGTTTATGGGGTCATTTGCCGGGGCATGGATGCCTGATGAGCGAGAGGGTCGGGACACTGGATCGTGTGGGGGAGATTTGGGGGCACGTTCCCATTGAACTTCTCGTCCGCTCAGCCTCCTGCATATCCGGCGGACGTCTGTGCATGGGCATGTATACGGCGTTTGAGCATCGTTGAGTTTGCCCGCTCCTGCTTGATCCGCACATCCCTCAACCGGTTGAGCCTGGATGTCCAGCCGGTTGTCTGCTTCCCGAGTTCTTCTCCACACCCTCCCGACCACTACCCATAAAAGCCCTCGCGGCAAATGCCTCTGGATGAAAGTGATGGTCGGGGGGACGTTCGATCCCCTGCATGCTGGACATCGGAAACTCCTTTCCCGCTCCTTTGAACTCGCGGGATCTAGCGGAGAGGTGATCATCGGGTTGACGACCGACGATTTTGCCAGCGCAAAAGTGCACCCCGTCCACCCCTACGACAAAAGGCTCGAAAACATCACCTCGTTCATCCGCGAGCAAGGTTATACCGCAACGTGGAAGGTCGAACCGCTCGCCGACCGCTACGGCAGCGCTCTTGATGCGGACTTCGATATTCTTGTCGTCTCCGAAGAGACCTTCCCGGTTGCCGTGGAGATCAACGAACTCCGTCGAGAACGCGGAAGAAAAAAAGTGGATCTCTATGAGGTCTCATGTGTCCTCGCTGAAGACGGCCGGAGAATCTCGAGCACCCGGATCTACCGGGGGGAGATAGACCGTCAGGGCCGTCTGCTTAAATGATGTAGTTTGCGATCTCGCCCTTTTTGATCAGCCAGTCGCAGTAACGGCAGTGCAGCCCTTTATCGAGGACCTCAAATGTGCTCTCCACCGGCTCGTTCGTGTTCGTGATACAGCCGGGGTTCGGGCACCTGACCACGCCTTTGAGGAGATGCGGGATCTCCACACCTTTCTTCTCCACGACCTGGTAGTCCCGGATGATATTGATCTTTGCCTGCGGCGCAAGCAGGGCGATCCGGTCGACCTCCTCCTTGCGGAGTTCTCTGTTCTCGATCTTGACGATGTCCTTCCTGCCCATCCGCTTGCTCTCGACGTTCGTCGCGATACTCAGGCACTCACGCGTCGACCCGGTGATGCCGAGTATGCGCAAAACGTTTAACGCCTCACCGGCCGTGATGTGGTCGATGACGGTGCCGTTCTTGATCGGGCTGATGATCAGCCCGCCTGACGGGTCCTTCCTGGTCATTTCATCACCTCGTAGAGGAGCGCCATCCTGACGGGGACACCGTTCCTCGCCTGCTCAAAGTAGCGCGCATACGGTGTCTGATCGACCGCCGGGTCGATCTCTCCCGCGCGCGGGAGAGGATGGAGGATCATCAGGTGATCCCGGACGCCGCAAAGGTGATCGGGGGTGATCCGGTAACTGGACGCGACATTATAATACGATCCCGAGTCCGGGAACCGCTCGCGCTGGATCCGTGTGACATAGAGGACATCGAGGTCCCTGATCACCTCCTCGACGTCCTCATGCTCGATCACCTCCATCCCGCGCTCCCGGAGTTCAAGGGTGATGTTTGCCGGCATCTCGAGCCCTCCTGGCGCTATCGTGTGCAGTTTGACACCGTAAAGAGAGAGAGCGAGCGCGAGCGAGTGTGCGGTCCTCCCGTAGCGGAGGTCGCCGAGGAGCCCCACGTCAAGCCCCTCGATAGGCATCGACTGTCTGATGGTGTAGAGATCGAGCAGTGTCTGGCTCGGGTGCTGCCCAGCGCCGTCTCCTGCGTTGATGACAGGGACCGTGGCGAACTCGCTCGCCAGGCGCGCCGCCCCTTCCTTTGGGTGGCGGAGTACAATTGCGTCTGCGTAGCCGCTCACCACCCGGATGGTGTCGGCCAGCGTCTCTCCCTTGACGATGGAACTTGCCTCCACAGAGTCCACGCTGATTGACCGTCCACCGAGTCGGGCCATGGCCGTCGCAAACGACATTCGTGTGCGGGTGCTGGGCTCAAAGAAGAGGAGGGCTGCAAGTTTATCTTCAAGTACCCGGGGATGGTAGTTCCCGGTGTCAAACTCCCGCGCCCGGTCCAGCAGGTAATCAATATCTCTTCGTTCGAGATCGCGGATCGATATTATGTGGTACATCGTGTGGCTACCTTCCGGGGCCCATCTCCGACCGCCGTATCCCGGGCCGCCGTCGGGATCGGGGATTGCCCCTCTTCTCTTAAGAATAACTGTTCACCGCACATCCACTAATACCTTTTTTCCGGCTCCCGTTCACAACAACCTTTCTCATCTTTGCTCCCTAAAACTAGAGAGGAGGCGAACTCGTGTCAGGAGACAAAGAGACATATGCTCCCGAGACCTGCTGCCACTGCGACGGACTCGGATGCACTTACTGCAACAATACAGGTGTCGTGATGGTGCTGCAGCCCTCACAGAAGTGCAGGCACTGCGGCGGCGATTGCTGTATATACTGCGGCTACACCGGGTGGGAACACCCGCTCAAGGAGTATAAGGGGTAGCCCACCTATTTTCGTGCGATCGTGATGTAGCCGCTGTGGGCGACCCTGGTCGACGGCCGGGTCCCGCGGGCGGAGCGCATCAGTTCTCTCTCCATGCACTCGTAGCAGTGGACGTCGCGGAAGAGCGGCGTTGCGGCGTCGAGCGCAGTGAATGTGTGCTCGAGGAACGGCGTGTAGCAGGCGAGGTATCCGCCGGGCGAGAGGATCGAGTAGGCGTGCTCCACGTGCTCTCGCGAAAGACCGAGATCCAGGTGGACGACGTCAAACTCGCCGGTTGCATCAAGCATATCGGCAGCGATCACCTCGACGTTATCGAGACGGGCTTCCCTGATGTTTCGCTCCGCAAGCCGGGCAAACTCAGGGCGCACCTCGTAGGTCTTCACCTCACGGGCAATCTTTCCGAAGTAGATCGCGGCAACCCCGCTCCCCGTGCCGGCATCAAGAACGCGGTCGTCGCGGTTCATCCCGGTATAGGCGATGACCATCCCGATGTCCTTTGGGAGCATGGGGGCTCCGCTCCGTCTTGCGTGAACGAAGAAATCGGTCGGCCGGGGCCGCAGAACGGTGAACGGGACATCGAGGTGAGTCCGGATCTCATCTCCCGGATTCATGCCCACGAGCGCCAGAAGATCGATCATCCCCCGGTCGGTCGAGAACTGCCCCTCGCCCGCCGTCATGAAGTACTCACGGTCTTTGCCGACAAGCAGAAGACGTTCGCCGATCTCGATCATTGCTGCGAGAGTTTCAGGATTGCTTCGGCGATATCGCCGCGGGTCTCGATGAGCGCCGCCTTTGCGTCCTCTTTCGTTGCGCCTGTCTGGGATGCGACGAGGGCGACGTCTTCGTCGGGGATCTCCGGGACGGCCTCCTCAAACCGGGCTTCGCCGCTGAGCTGGTATGTGGTGACCCCCTGCATCGTCGTAGCGATGACCTGGGCATCGTCAAAGACGTAGTTTCCCGAAGACGTGTAGATCACAACCTTCTCGACGCCTTCGATCTCCTCCATCTCCATGCCCATCTGCCTCATCATCTGCTTCATCTTTTTTGGGTTTATCTTGCCTGGAAACATTCTGTTCCTCTCCCCTGTCGTACTTTTACCGCTACACCATAATTAAATGCCAGCATCTCCCGGCCGGAGAGCAGGGCTGTTCCTGTGGCGAGGAGCACGTCGTCGCCGGTCACCACCAGCACCTCATCGCCGGCGCGGATACCCTCGTCGGCGGCGACGACGTGCTTTGCCATCGCGTTCTTCCCGTCCGCAATGAACGGGGCTACGTCCTCCTGCACCGTCACCCGGTAGGCCGGGGGGGCAAGATGGGCGCAAAGACGCGCCGCCCCGGCGAACCCGAGGGTCAGGCGGCCGTCTTGAGCTCTAACGGTTGCAAGCCTCTCCTTCCCGAGCCGCACCTGACGGATGCGTCCCGTCGTCGAGTACTGGAAGGTGGACTCGTCGGGAAATATCGCAACTCCGGCTCCGGCGCCAAATTGGAAATCAGCTATCGTCCGGATCCGCCGAAGCGAACTGTCTTTTGAGTATTCGGTTGACACCATCAACAAACTCCTCCTCTGTATCCCGGGGGATGAACGCCCCGGCCGCGATCTTGTGCCCGCCACCGGCGCCGCCCACCGCCGCCGACGCCTCGACGAGCGCCTGGGCGAGGTCGACCCCCTGACCGAGCGCCCATTCGTTCGTCCGCATCGAGACCTTCGTGACCTCCGGTTCGTCCACCATCGCGGCGAGCACCATCATGGGTTTTTTCCAGTTCAGCTTGGAGAGCGCCATCCCCGCCCCGATCCCGACGATGGTGTCGGGGAACCGGTCGCCGGTATGGATGTACTGGAGGTGCGAGAGTTCAGTCACCCCGTTCTCAAGAATGTACTGGAGCAGGTCGCGGATGATCGTCCGGTGGTGGGCGAGCATGTGTTCAGCCTCGCGGTAAGCGTCGCCGCGATCCCCGTGGCAGATGCAGCTCCCGACCCGGGGCTTTGCCCATCGGCCGCAGGCGTTGAGCAGGGTGGCGTACTCGGAGGCGTTCCGGAGCGGCGTGCGCTCCGGCTCGTCGGGGAAGATGTAGGTCTCGGCGAGCAGGCGGTCGGTCTCTCTTCCGTGTGCGATGAGCTGCTGGGCAAGGGCGCTGATTATCTTGCGCTTATCCTCGAACGGGAGTTCCTCCCAGACAAGCCAGCCGCCCCGGGAGTTCTTCAGCGGAATGCCGAGACGATCGAGGAATCGGAGCGCTGCGTTGGTGTTGTTTGTGATCCCGTCGATGTAGGGGTCGTCACAGTACGCGAGACAGACATGAATGGGGCGGGTGGACGTCCCGTAGCAGTTTAAGTCCCGTTCGTGCACGATGATGTTGCCGTACTCCACGCCGTCCTGGACGATCTCGCGGGCCGGCCCGACGAGCCCGCAATGCTCTCTCGCCATCATATCCCCGACGTTTCCGATGACGGCGAGTTTTGCAAGATCTGTGCCTGTCGGGTCGATCGCCTTTGCGACCAGGTAAGCGAGCCCTGCGGTGCTCATCCTGGTGATACCGTGGTCAAGGCAGTTCACCTGGGGGTAGGGCGTCTCGCAGGGCTGGCTGACGTGGTGGTCGAGGATCAGGACTTCGTCGGCAGAAAGACCGTGCTCCTCAAGGAGGCCTTGCTGCCCTGCCCCAAGATCGGTGAAGAGTTTCAGGGACCCATCCTTTGGGACGTGGCGCATTGCCATCGGTTCAAGCTGGCGGACGAAGACCGACTCGACCGGCATGCCCTCGCGGGTGAGCACCTGCGAGAGGATTGCCTCTGTACTGATGCCGTCGGCATCGATGTGGGAGATGATCGTTACGGAGTCCGCATCAGAGATCAGATCCGCCGCTCTCCGCACGTCGCTATCGAGGCCCATCTCCATAGTAGTGCGTCGTATAAGGTCAATAAAGCATGGGAGTGTGGGGGTTGATGGTGTCAGAGGGGTGGGGTGGGCGGGATTCTGAGGTGACAGGTGGACGATCCGGCACCGGCCGCGGACTAGAGGGACGGGGAATTCCCTCCGTTCAGCGGGACCCCTTTGTCTGTTTATGGAGCTTGTCAGGGACTCGGTGGTGTGGGCAATTGCCAAGGGGTGAAGGACACAGGCCAACACGGTGTAATGCGGGTCGTAATGCAGTGCAACCATAACGATACAAGAACCCGATGCACTGGACCGTGGGGGCATCGCATTTCAGGGGGGAGGAGACAGGGGAGGGGGGATGCTCCCCCCTCCCCGTCAGCCCCACCCCCTAGTGCGATGTCCAGTGGGAATCCGTGTCAGGTGGGGCCACCGGGTATCAGCACGTTTCAGGATGTCCTGAAAGACGGTGGGTTTTGAGGCGCGAGCAAAGCGAGCGTGAGAATCTCGAAGAGTTTCGAGTTGCGACGATTCGTAGGATCGGAGCGTAAGCACCCGAAGGGTGTGAAGCACGATGGTCCTTCGACCAGTCGCTCCTCGCACCTAACAGTGCTCCAGCTCCGGTTCTTCAAACCGTCGCTCCTCGCACCTATCGGTGCTCGCACTCCGATTCTTCGAATCATCGCGCTTTCAAAAGATATCTATGAGAGAAACGCCATAGCACCAATCAGACAACGTTTAGAGGGCCATGCATGACACCGGAGAGTATGCGCGAGTTTCTGGAGACCGGCATCATCGATGCCGGCAGGATGAAGGCAGTCGAGGGGAATGCCGTTGCGCTCGGGCTGCCGCCGCTTCTGATGATGGAGAGCGCCGGGCGGGCGACTGCGGATGCAGTCCTCTCCTACAAACCCTCCCGTGTCCTCGTCCTCTGCGGGAGGGGGAACAACGGCGGCGACGGGATGGTTGCGGCCCGCTACCTCCAGCACCTCGATGCAGTCGATGTCGTCTATCCCGACTGCGGTTCGATGACCGCCTCGACCACCACCCAACTCTCCCTCCTCCGGCACTGCTCCGTCTCCCTCCATCCTATCAGGTGCGCCGCCGATATCGATCGGCTCGCCCCGCTCTTTGACTCGGCCGATCTCATCGTCGATGCAATGCTCGGCACCGGGATATCCGGCGCGGTGCGGGAGCCGTTTGCAACCCTCGTCGCCCGGGCGAACGCGAGCGGCGCGCCCATCATTGCCGTCGACGTCCCTACCCCCGGGATCAGGGCGGCAAGGATCCTCTCGTTCCACCGGTCAAAAGTTGAGGGTGCGGACGTCGTGGATATCGGCATCCCGCTCGAGGCCGAGGTCTACACCGGTCCCGGCGATCTCACCTTCCTCCCGGCACGCGCGCCCGGGGCCCACAAGGGTGCCGGCGGCGAGGTCCTCGTCGTCGGAGGCGGCCCCTATCAGGGGGCGCCCTACATCGCCGCAATGGGAGCGCTCCGTGCCGGGGCGGATATCGTCCGGATCGCCTCGCCTGCGTATATCCCCATGCCGGACCTGATCTACGAGCGCCTGGAGGGGAGCGTGATCACAGCCGATCACCTGGAGACGATCCTCCCCCTCGTCGAGCGGGCCGATGTCGTCGTCTGCGGGATGGGGCTTGGCAAAGCGAGCCACGATGTCGTCCTCGCCATCGCGGAGGCGGCGAAGCGAGCGGTCTTCGATGCCGATGCGCTCGTCCGTCCCCTTCCGACGGCAAAGGAGACGATCTACACCCCGCATGGGGGCGAGTTCGCCCGGATGACGGGTACGGACCTCCCGTCGGATCTTATTGCGCGTGGCCGATGCGTGAAGGCCGCCGCGACGACGGGGACCATCCTGCTCAAAGGCCCGGTCGATATCATATCCGACGGGGTACGGGTCAGGTTCAACCGGACAGGGGCCCCCGCGATGACCGCCGGTGGGACGGGCGACCTGCTTGCCGGCATTACCGGGGCGCTCTTCTGTCAACTTCCCGCGTTCGAGGCGGCTTCGATTGCAGCCTACGTCTGCGGCAGGGCCGGGATGCGGGCCGCAGAGGAGCGGGGGAACGGACTGATCGCGACCGATATGCTCGAGTACATCCCGGACGAACTCTTCCGGGAGAGATCGCCAGAGTGACCTTTGATGAGACACCCTCTTTTATCCCCGAAAAAACAGAAGATCTCCTGATACCAATGAACGAGTCCGGCAAACAGAGCGAAAAGCCGATATTCACGCATATCGCGAACGATCGCGCGCAGATGGTGGATATCTCGGGAAAGTCCGAGGTTCCCCGGGAAGCGATCGCGAGCGGAAGGATTTACCTGCGGAGCGAGACACTCCGGGCCATCCGGGAGGGAACCGTGGTCAAGGGCAACGTGCTTGCGACCGCACGGGTGGCGGCCACCCTCGCGGTGAAGGATACCCCGCGTATCATCCCCATGTGCCACCCCATACCGCTCGCCGGGATCACCATCGACTTTACGGAGGGCGACGGTTACATCGAGGCGACCGCCCGCGTTAAGTCCTACGGGAGGACGGGCGTCGAGATGGAGGCCCTCACCGGAGTCTCGGTCGCTCTTCTCACCGTCTGGGATATGGTCAAATCCGCGGAGAAAGACGAGAACGGGCAGTACCCGGTCACCCGGATCGATGCCATCCGCGTTGTTGAGAAGCGCAAAGGGGTCTAGATCTCCCTGCGGGTGGGTGCCGGCGAAGAGAATCCTTTATCTATGCTCCCGTCAACCTGTTAAAGACCACGGGATACGTCCCGGAAAGGAATGTGGCGGAAACGCTGAACCTGAGGTGATAAAAGAATGGCAAAGTCAATGTATGCCTACGTTCGGGATGCTTGGAAGCAGCCTGATAGGTCCGAAGTGAAAGGCCTCCTCTGGGAGCGCCTCCAGAGATGGCGGCGCGAGGGGAGCGTCGTGCGCGTGGAGCACCCGACCCGGATCGACCGGGCCCGGTCGCTCGGCTACAAGGCTAAGCAGGGTGTCATCGTCGTGCGGGTCAAGGTCCGCCGTGGCGGCCGGAGGAAGTCGCGGTACGTCCGCGGTCGCAGGACTGCACGCATGGGTATGCGCCGGATGACCCCGGCAAAGAGCCTGCAGCGCATGGCCGAGGAGCGTGCATCCCGCAAGTTCCCGAACATGGAAGTCCTGAACTCCTACTGGGTTGGGCAAGACGGACGGGCAAAGTGGTTTGAAGTGATCCTGGTCGACGGTCACCACCCGTCAATCAAGAGCGACCGCAACCTCGCATGGATAGCCGACCCCGTTCACCGCGGACGGGCGGAGCGCGGCAAGACCTCTGCCGGCATGAAGGGGCGCGGAATGCGGAAGCGTGGTCGTGGAACCGAGAAGACCCGTCCAAGCATCCGTTCCCACGCGAACCGCGGGAAATAAATAACCCTTTTTTCTATACGGCCCGCGCACAATGAAGATCACAGACGCCAGTGTATGTCCCTATCCTGCCGGCGACTCGACCATCGGCCGCATGGCGCTCGAAGCGGCGGAGCTCGGGTTCGATAGCATCGTTGCCGTCGGGAATGTCAGAGACCGATTCAACGGACTGGAGGTTCTCCGGGGGGCCGTGATCAATGCCGCCTCTCAAAAAGAGGTTCTCAAGCAGGTCCGTGAGCCCGCTGTCCGGCAGGCAGACGTGGTCTTCGTCAACGCAGGGGAGATCGCCTTTAACCGGGCCATAGTCTCGGTCAAGGAAGTGAACGTCATCAGAAACATCCACACTACCCGGAAGAACGCCTTCGACCATGTTGCCGCACGGACGGCAGCAGAGCGGGGTGTTGCGGTGAATATCTCGATTGCTCCCATCATCCAGCTTCGCGGGGCAAAGCGCCAGATGGCGCTGCAGCGGTATGCAGACGTTCTCCTGCTGCAGCGCCGCTATGGCTTTCCGCTGACGATATCATCCGATGCACACTCGATCCTTGAGCAGCGGTCGGTCCGGGAGATCCGGGGTCTCTGTGCCCTTTTCGGAATGACCGGGTCGGAAGTGAGCGAGGCCCTCTCCTCCGTCGGCCGGATCATTGAACCGAAAGCGCCCGTGCGGGTGGTTGAATGAAACCGAGACCGCCGGCGATGCGGACGAAGTGGCGTTATATCCTTGCACGGATCGTTCCGTCTCGGGTGGCAGCGGACTCAAAGCAGGTCTACCTCTCGGTCATCGAGGCGGCGACAACCCTTCTTGGGGACGTAACTGTCGGTCTTGCACAACCGGCGGTGGTCTTCTGTGATGGGGGATACGTTATGATCCGATGCCGGCGGGGAACCGAGAGCGATATCGCTACGGCCCTTACAACGGTCACCATGATCGCCGATGAGAGAGTAGCACTCCGCACGGTCGCCACATCCGGGACCATTCGTGCATTGCGGCGCCGGATAAAACCTATCCAACTCCTCTCGGAGCCCGGGGAAGCAAAGGTCGGGGAAACGTATTTCATGGTATACCGCTACCCCCGTCAAAAGGTTGATTTGGTCGAAAAGGGTATTAAACATCAGAAGTCATTGTTTTTCACCGAAGCCGATTTGGAGGAACGATAATGCAACCACAATATCAGATGGGATACGACCGGGCGATCACGGTCTTCAGCCCGGACGGAAGGCTCTATCAGGTTGAGTATGCAAGAGAAGCGGTGAAACGGGGCACAACGGCCGTCGGGATCAAGTGCAGCGAAGGTGTTGTGCTGATCGTCGACAAGAGGGTTACGTCCCGTCTCCTCGAGCCGGTATCCATCGAGAAGATCTTCAAGATCGATGCGCATATCGGCGTGGCATCCTCCGGCCTCGTCGGTGATGCGCGTTCTCTTGTGGACAGAGCGCGGGTTGAGGCCCAGATCAACCGGGTCTCCTATAACGAGCCGATTGACGTTGAGATTCTTGCAAAGAAACTCTGCGACCACATGCAGACCTACACCCAGTTTGGCGGTGCACGCCCCTACGGGACTGCTCTCCTGATTGCAGGGATCAGCGACGGAGAGGCACGGCTGTTTGAGACCGACCCGAGCGGCACGCTCCTCGAGTACAAGGCGACCGGGATAGGTACGGGCCGCCCGGCGGTCATGAAGGTCTTTGAGGACGAGTACCAGGAAGATGCGGACTTTGCTGGCGCTATAAAACTTGGTATCAAGGCCCTGCATGCCGCGACAGAAGGCAAACTGGATGTGAGTGCCATCGAGATCGGTGTCGTTTCCATCGCGACCCGGATGTTCCGGAGGATGGAGAAGGAAGAGGTAAAGAGATACGTCGACCAGTTTGAAGAGTGAGTGCACCTTCTATGATACCCCTGGACCAGGCAGTTGTAGCGCGGCTTGAGAGCTACGGTGAGCGATTCGAGGTGCTTGTCGACCCTGACCAGGCCATGCGTATCCGGCAGGGAGAGAATGTTGATCTGGAGGATGTAATAGCAGCGGACTCCATCTTCTCAAACGCCGCCCATGCTGAACGCGCTTCTGATGAGGCTCTCCAGAAGGTCTTCAAGACGACCGAGTTTGAGCAGATTGCGCTCCGGATCATTCAGAAAGGCGAGATTCATCTCACCGCCGAGCAGCGCCGTCAACTCATTGCAGATAAACGCAACAGGATCATTACGTTCATATCGCGGAACGCCGTCAACCCGCAGACCGGCTACCCCCACCCCCCGCAGCGGATTGAACTTGCCATGGAGGAGGCGAGGGTGAACATCGACCCCTTCAAAGGGGTTGAAGAGCAGGTCAAGGAAGTGGTCAAGGCACTCCGCCCCATTCTCCCCATCCGATTTGAGGAACTCCGCATCGCAGTAAAGATCCCGGCGGATTATGCAGCGAGAGCCTATGGTGAACTCCAGAGTGCAGCGACCATCGAGCAGAACGAGTGGCAGAAGGATGGTTCCTGGATTGCTGTCGCGAGGATTCCGGCAGGCATTCAGGGGGAGTTCTACGACCTTATAAACAAGATCTCAAAGGGCTGCGCGGAGAGCCGGATTCTCGAGCGCATCTCGTGAGTAACTATATTAATTGACAGCGCAAAAAATTAGAGGACATACAAGAGGTACGCTAAATGGCAAACCGCAAACAGAGTGCCAAGGGCAGGGTAGTCGGAAGTTCCGGGCGTTTTGGCCCGCGGTATGGCCGGTTTATCCGGAAGAGAGTGACCCAGATCGAGCAGATCTCAAATGCGCGCCACGTCTGTCCCCGCTGTGACCGGGAAACGGTCCAGCGTGAGGGAACAGGGATCTGGCTGTGCCGCAAGTGCGGGTTTAAGTTTGCCGGCGGCAGTTACGCTCCCGAGACTCCCGCGATGCGTGTTGCCGCGCGGAGCATTGAGCGTTCGCTGCAGAAGGAGGGCTAATCAGTCGTGGCTGCCTATAAGTGCGCTCGATGCAAACAGAAAGTAGAGATCGATATCAATATTCGCTGTCCCTACTGTGGATACCGTATCCTTTTCAAAGAGCGCGGCGCAGCAATAAAAGATCTGAAGGCTCGATGACGATCGTCACGACGTCACGCAAGCCCCTCCCTGAGGTGCGCACCCTCTCCAGGGATCTGGCGTTCGCGATCGGTGGGGAGTATGTCACCCGTGGCAAGGCGGGTATGGGTGACCTCTTCTCCCTTGACGATCGGGTTTTGATCGTCTCTCGATCGGGCCCCCTTTTTATCATCCAGATCTTCTCGAACGAAGAATTGGTCGGAGAGATTGCCATCCGGTCATTCACCGTCACGGAGCGGCCGGGTGCGATTGCCCGCGGGCTCTTTGTCTCGAACCGATCCGTGTTCGAGACCCTCAAGGACCACGTCAACGTTGTATTCGCTGCCGAGGTCCTTCCCGGAAACAGGATTGTCTTTGATGGTACGCAGCGGAAGCGCTACACGCTGGAGGTGGCCTCGTGAACCATCATACGGCCGTTTTTGCGTTCACGACCGAGGATGCCCGTGCCCTCTACCTCTCCGTCTGTCAGGAGATGGGCGACGTGGGAGACCGCTCGTCCGTCCACGTACGGCTTGAGGGCACCGATAGACTCATCCTTGAGGTGACTGCAAGCGATATACCTGCCCTCCGGGCGGCCCTGAATACCTGGCTTCGGCTGATCACTATAGCGATCGAGATGAGGGAGATCGTCGCCCCTCAAGAGTGATGACGGTGCCAGAAAACTCCCTTCCCTGAACCCTCACATTTTATGGGCTTCACGCCCCTATGATGTAGAGAAAGGGCATCGGGCCGGGGAGGCCTTCCGCCCGCATCCGAAATATTGTTACAGATCGTTATCCCATTCTGGGAGGGTTGATGAATATGGAAAATATCCCACCTAAGGTACAGAACCAGCTGGCAATGCTCCAGCAGATGCAGCAGCAGCTGCAGGCTGTGATCTCACAGAAAGCACAGTATGAACTGACGATCCGCGAAGCCCGGCGGGCGGTCGAGGATCTTGCCGATGTTCCCGAGGATGCGGCAGTATTTATGAACGTCGGCAGCGTCATGATGCAGAAGAGCCGGGAGCAGGTGCTCTCCTCCTTGAATGAACGCATCGAGACGCTCGAACTTCGGGTTAAGTCGCTTGAAAAACAGGAGAAGGCTCTTCAGGGCAGGTTTGAGCAGTTATCCTCACAGATCAGGGGAGCACTCGAAGGGAAGCAGCAGCCTTCCGGTCCTGCCTGAACCTGGAACTTTTGGTAAAATAGGGGAGCGGGTGCTCACTCCTCCCGCTCACGGTCGTTCTTCCGCGTCCGGCAAACGAGGTTGATCGCGTTGATCATCGCCTCGACCGATGCCAGAATGATGTCGTCGCTTGATGCGCTGGCATCAAAGACCCGACCCAGTTCATCCTCAACGGTGATGGTGACGTGGCCGAGTGCATCGGTGCCGCCGGAGATTGCCTCGATGTTGAACTCTTTTAGATGAACCGGGACAGGAATGATCCCGAGGATCGCCCGCACGGCCGCATCCACCGGCCCGTTGCCGACGCTTGAGAAGACGTGCTCCACCCCATTGACCGTCGCCTTGACGCTCGCTGTCGGGATGACGTGGTTCCCGGTCATGATAGCGACATCCTGGAGTTCCAGAGTCTTCTCGTTCGGCGCAAGGTGCATGACACTCTCCGCGATCTCGTAGAGGTCGGCATCCGTCACGCGCTTGCCTTTACCGGCAATCCCCTTCATCCGCAACACAATCTCATCGAGCTGTGCGTCCGTGGGCTCTATGTGCACCTCGGCGAGCATCTGCTTGACTGCGTGCCTCCCGGCGTGTTTGCCGAGTTTCAGCCTGCGCCGGTGACCGACCATCTCGGGGGTCATGATCCCGGGCTCGAACGTATCTGACCGGGCGATCACACCGTGGGAGTGGATCCCGCTCTCGTGGGCAAAGGCGTTCTCGCCGACGATCGGCTGCGTGGCGGGAATACTCATCCCCGCGTAGCGTGCAACAAGCCTTGAGGTCTCTACAAGGCTTGTTGTCCGGATCCCGGTATCGATCCCATAGATTGATGAGAGGACCATCACCGTCTGCGCGAGATCCGCGTTCCCGGCCCGCTCCCCGATGCCGTTCACCGTCACCTGGACCTGGGATGCGCCCGCCTCGACCGCCGCGACGGTGTTTGCCACCGCAAGCCCGAAGTCGTTGTGACAGTGGACGTCGATGGGGCAGTCCACCTCCTCTCTGATCCTGGTGATGAGGCGCTTCATGGCCGCCGGCGTGATCACGCCGACCGTATCGGGGACGTTGATGACCGTTGCCCCCGCATCCACCGCGACACGGAAGACCTCTATCAGGTAGTCCCAGTCTGTCCTCGTCGCGTCCATCGCCGAGAACATGCATTGGTCGAGATGGTCACGGACGTATGAGACGATCTCGCCGGTTGCATCGAGGACCTCCTCACGGGTCTTTTTGATGGTGTACTCGCGCTGGACGTCGGATGTCGGAATGAAGACATGGACCATATCGACGTCGCAGTCGATGCACGCATCCACATCGGCCCGGAGCGATCGCGCTAGACCGCAGATCTGTGACGTGAGCCCGAGTGCCTTGATGGATTTGACGATCTCGCGCTCGGCATCAGACGATGCGGGAAAGCCCGCTTCGATGGCGTGCACTCCGATCTTCGAGAGTTGCTCTGCAATACCGAGCTTCTCTTCGCGCGTGAATGAGATGCCCGGCGTTTGTTCACCGTCGCGCAGTGTGGTGTCGAAAACAGTGACGTTCTTTTTCGCACGGCTATCGGTGAAGAAGACAGTACGCTTCAGCGTACCTGGTTGCTTCAGCGTTTGTGGAGTTCATGATTATATCAGTTATTAGAACTAATATATGAATAATGCTCCTGGTTGTGCAGGACCGGCTGGCAAGTGGGCGAAAAATATAATAACTCATCACGACAACATTGTTAGAGCAGGGACCCGCCTTAACTCAGACTGGTAGAGTGCGCGGCTGTAGTATAGTTTTCGCTCTCGGGCGAACTGCGCGGCTACCGCGATGTCCCCGGTTCGAATCCGGGAGGCGGGATCCACCAACAAGTGCCCAGGTAGTGTAGTGGCCTATCATGACGGCCTGTCACGCCGTCGACACGGATTCGAATTCCGTCCTGGGCGTCCAATTCTTTTATCTTCCTTTGCTATTTCGTGGACAGATCTTCAATCCTTATAGCGCATCGCTCTCAATCTCTTATCGCGGGGACCATCCGCGGATGTGACTTGCGATGACACGGATTGCGAATGAACAGGATCTGAAGATCCACATCTCCCGGCTCTCCGCTCCGGACAAAGATGTCCGGGCAGAAGCGATGCGCGGGCTCGTTGCGCTCGGGAGACCGGCAGTACCTGCCTGTATAGCCCTGCTGCAAGACGGCGACTGGAAGGTGCGCTACCGTGCCGCGGAAGCCCTTGGTCTGATCGGTGACGGTGAAGCGTATGCGCCTCTCATCGCCGCTCTCGCTGACGAAAAAGATCACGTCCGCTACATGGCGGCGAAAGGACTCGGGCTGCTTGGTGACCCGCGCGCGGTAGTGCATCTTGGGGCCATGCTCCGCGACGAGAATGAGTTTGTGCGACGGAGTGCCGCGGGTTCTCTTGGAGCGATCGGCGGCGAGGCGGCGATCGGGCTGCTGCGCGCGGCGATGAACGATGAGGTTAGCGACGGTGTCCGTGCGGCAATCCTTGCGGCGCTCCGCGATGCGGGACGTTTATCATAATGGAGGAGACAACCGGAATACCGTTGAGGTGATTTTTGGGGATGTTCCAGACTACAATCCAGGTTGAGACGCATGGGGAGGGGGAGATCGTCAACCTCACGCCCCGCGTACAGCAGGCGGTCGATGAGAGCGGTGTGCGGGAGGGGCTTGCGAACGTCTTCGTCGCAGGCTCGACCGCTGCCGTCACCACCATCGAGTACGAGCCCGGTGTGCTCTCCGACCTCCGCCGGGCGCTCTCGGTCATCGCCCCGGCTGACATACCATACGCTCACGACGCGGCGTGGGGCGATGGCAATGGGCGATCTCATGTCCGGGCAGCAATCGTCGGCCCCTCCCTCTCCGTCCCGGTAATCGGTGGCAGGCTTGCCTGCGGCACCTGGCAGCAGATCGTCTTGCTTGAGCTCGATGTGAGACAAAGCCGCAAACGTTCGGTCTATATCACTGTTCAAGGGTAACGACCGCAACGATTGGTGATAATTGAGGATTCCGGCAAGCAATCGAGGGTGCATACCGGGCAGGGGTACGGTGCCTGATTAACAACCCCGAATAGCAGCATTTTGCCGGAATCGTACAAAAGAATACGTAATTTAATCGAGAGGAACTGTTTCGAGCTGCGATACCAGTTCCCAGATCCGGGTTCTGGCGTGAACCGGCATGTTTGGATCGTTGCTGATCTCGTCGATCATGGAGATTGCGGTTGCGGCGCGGAGACCGATACTCCGGGACTCATCCTGAAGAACGGATTTTGTCTCATCTGCGACGCGCCGGATATTGCGCGGGATCGTGGAATCCTCGCTGATATTCTGCAGCATCTGGATGCAGATCCGTATTGTTTCGTCTGGACTTGCCATAAGAATTACCCCTTTATTATTAATGGCATCCAGACATATATAAGTTCATTAAGGGAGTTCAACGAAATGACGGCGGATAAGGCTGACGAAGTCATGGCTGAGTATCTCCTGAAAGGAGGAAAGATGCTCGCAAAATCCTGCAAGGTTTGCGGGTATCCCCTGTTTGAGTACAAAGGAGAGACGCAGTGTGTGATCTGTCCAGTTCTGGGCTCCAAAGCCCCTTCCACCGAGTCGGAGCCGGTTCGAGAGGTCCCTCCCGAGTTAGTGCAGGCACCGTCGCCCGCGCCGGCCGCGCCCGCGGCGAAGGACCGTGTCGTCGATGAACTGGAGCAGACGATCATCCATCTCTGCGAGCGAATCCGGGGTGAGCCGCGGGCCGACGAGTGCCTGACCCTGATGAAGGCGGTTGCGAAGGGTGCGGCGGCCCTCGCTGCGCTCGCTCAGCGGTAAGGCCTGCGGGCGAGATCCCATATCTTCTGGGCCGTCTTTTCTCCGATCCCGTGCACCGACGCCAGTTCGTCCGCGTCGGCATCTATGATCGCCTTGAGCGATCCAAAGTGCTCGAGGAGGAGTCGTGCGCTCCGGATTCCGACATTCGGGAACGCCGCGAGCACATACTCCTGCTCCTCACGGATCGACCGATAGGATTTCTTCGGGTGCACCTTCCGCTCTCCCCGCTCGCTCCCCTCCCGCTGTGCGAGGACGTAGAGCATCTCAGCGGTGTCGTCTGCATTCTTTGTGCGGAGCAGTGTGACACCCATATCAACCGTGATTGCGGCAAGCGTGCCCCGGATCGCGTTCGCGTGGATGTTGCGTACGCTATAGAGGTCATCCTCGCCCTCGATGATCAGGATCGGTCGCGGCACCGCGTCGGCCATGGCCCGGATCTGCCCGAAGAGATCCCGCTCGATGAGGGTGTCCATGAAGTCCTGTACGGTTTTACGCTCGACAAGAATGCGATCCCCGATTGCATAATCGCCGAACTCAAGGCGCTCGAGCGTTATTGATGCCCCAAGCTCATGCAGGTGCTCCGCAACCCGCGATGATGTCTCCCGGTCATCGATGGTGATTGCGGGGCCCATGGAAGTAAACTCCAGAACACTTGCCTGCTTGGTAACAGCCGGGATGGCTGCAGCCGGAGTGGAGCCGGGCAGAGGGTCCGGTGCGGCGCTCATGCTCTTGATCCCCTTCACCATCGCCCGCTCCCGGGTCTGGCTCACGTAGCGGAACGTCTCATCAGATGTACCCTTCGTCACCAGGACGATGATCGTGCCGCTGCCGCTCCTACCGGTCCGCCCTTTCCGCTGGATGCTCCGGATCTCTGAAGGGACAGCCTCATAAAAGATCACCATGTCCGTCGAGGGGACATCGAGCCCTTCCTCACCTACCGAGGTCGCAACCAGGCATTTGAACTCCCCTTTGCGGAATCTGGCAAGGCTTTCGATCTGCTCCTTCTGTGTGAGACCCCGCTCGGCATCACGGGAGGCCTGACCGACAAACCGCTCGCAGGCGATCCCTCCTGCGGTGAGTGTATCGACGATGGTCTGGACGGTGTCGCGGTAGGTGGCAAAGACGATGATCCGGCTCTCGGGATGTGCCTCAAGCTGCGCCCGGACCAGTTCGCGGACGATCGCGACCTTGGGATGGAGTTCCTCCTTCCAGCCACTCGCGATCTCGACGAGGCGCTGGTAGGCCGGGTCGCCAACGAGGCGTTTGCTTGCCTTGCTCCCCGAACTCGAGGCTCCTTCCGCTCCAAGCCGGGCGAGATAGAGTTTGAGCGCCTCGCTGCCTTGCGTCTCGGCAAGCGAGATGGCGTGGCGAAGTTTCATGCACTCCGCGTGCAGGGATGCTGCGATGAACGCCGAGGGGTCCCGTGTCCGTATGCGCTGCTGGATCTGGGCATTGAGAACATTAAGCGCTTTGATTGAGAGTTTGTCCGGTTTTGGGACCTGGAAGTTGAGGTTTGCAAGCCGGGTGAGCCGGGACGCCACGAGTTCGCGGAGGGTGACGATCGCCGCCTGCAGTTCCTCAGGCAGGTAGACGTCGATGTACTGGATATCGCGCTCGTGGATGTAGGGGCGGACGTCCTCATCGGTCTCGACCCTAGTCTCGACCGCCTCGATGTGAAGATTCGTGCAGACCTCCTGCACCTTCGCCTGGTCGCCTCCGGGGGAAGCGGTCATTGCAAGCAGCAGTGGCTCCCTTGCCGTGGAACAGTAGTGCTCGGCGAGAAAGACGTAGGCGTAGTTTCCCACCGCCCGGTGGCACTCATCCACGATCAGCAGTACGACATCGGCAAGACTGTATCGTCCTGCAAGGCAGTCGTTCTTGATCACCTGCGGGGTGGCAAAGCAGACCCGGCAGGCTTCCCAGGCTCTGGTCCGCTCCTCTGGGGGTGTGTCCCCGGTGAACATGGCGAACTCGGACTCCAGGGGTTCGGAACCATCCTGGGCGAGGAGAAATTGCTTAAAAAAGCGGAGGTGCTGCTCGACCAGGGGTTTTGTGGGCGCGAGCATCAGCACCTTCCCCCGGTGGGAGTAGAGGCGGGATGCCGCGACGAGGAGCGCGACGGCCGTCTTCCCTAGACCGGTCGGGAGGACGACCATGGTGTTTGCATCAAGCGCGCGGAGCGCAATTGAGAGTTGGTATCGCCGCTCTTCGATACAATCTGGCCGGATCAGAGGGTGGGAGACGTAGTTCATACCCTGATTTCACGGAACGTGGTTGCACCGGTGATGAGTCCGGAGAGGATCTCCGGCAGCCGCTCGATAGGTACCCGGACCTGCTCCATGCTGTCGCGGTCTCTGACGGTCACAGTGTTGTCTTCAAGCGTATCGTAGTCGACGGTGACCGCAAACGGCGTCCCGATCTCATCCTGCCTCCGGTAGCGCCTCCCGATGGCTCCGGAATCGTCATACTGCGCAAGGATGCGGCACCGGGTGAGGCGCTCCGTGATCGTCTGCGCGATGGTATCGAGGCCGTCCCGGTTCATCAACGGGAGGACGGCGACCTGGACCGGTGCGATCGCCGGCGGGAAACGGAGGACTTTCCTGATCTCGCCCTCGACTTCCTCCTCGGCGTAACTGTGCTCCAGCGCAACGTAGATCATCCGGTCGATCCCGTATGACGGTTCAATGACATGAGGCATCACCTCTTCACCGCGGACCTCGACCTCTTCCTCGCGGACCTGGTAGAGATCGGCCGGGATGAAGAACTCCTCGCCATCGACGGTGACGCGTGCGCCGTCTTCACCCGGCTCAGATGATGCCAGGGCATCCGCGATTGCTTTTGCCTTACCCCGGTATTTTGGGCCGAGTACGCCCATATCGGCGACAATCCGCCTCTTTGTGACCCGCTTTGGCTCATCGTAGGGGATGAAGACCGTCATCGGGGTGCCTGAGTGCTTGGCGTGCGAGCGCAGGTCGTAGTTGGTGCGGTCGGCGATACCGACGATCTCCACCCACCCGAAGCGCTCGGAGTAGACCTCGGCGTCCCAGCAGTCGGTCGCATAGTGCGCTCGTTCGTCGGTCAGGTGCTGGCGGAACCGGAGCTTTGCCGGATCCACGCCAATGGAGGTGAGGATCTGGTGGGTCAGCGCGATGTAGTAGGCGACGTACTCGTTTGCGACAACTCCTTCGTCTACAGCAGCGCGCATCGTGCTTACGGCTGGTTCAAGGTTCTCGAGTTGCCGCGCGATGGTAAGGAGAGGCACCTTGTACTCTGCGTAGCGGTGGAAGGCAGGGTGGTTCTTCTCGTCCGGGTGGACGAAGATCTCGGCCTCCGCCTGGGAGAACTCCCGCAGCCGGAGCATGCCCTGGCGGGGGGAGATCTCGTTGCGGTAGGACTTCCCGATCTGGACGGCGCCGAAGGGTAGTTTGTCCCGATAGAAGCGCAGAAGTCGGGGGAAGTCGGTGAAGATGCCCTGGGCGGTCTCGGGGCGCAGGTAGCCTTTCCGCTGGGATCCGGGCCCGATGGTGGTCTCAAACATCAGATTGAATGCAAAGACACCCGCCTCTCCCAGGCGCTCTTTGCATGAGGGGCAGGGCAGTTCATAGATCGCCGCCTGGAGTGCCTCGGCGGAGAGGGTGCCGGCGTTCTCGATGCCGTTCTCCGCTGCGATGTGATCCGCACGCAGGTACTCGCCACAGTGCGGACACTGCACCATCTTATCGGCAAACTCTTTCACATGGCCGGATGCGACGAAGATTGCTTCGTTTCCGACGGTGGGGCACTCGATCTCGTAGTAACCTTCCTGGAAGACATAGAAGGATCGCCAGAGGTTCTCGATGTTCCTCTTTAGCATTGCTCCAAGCGGGCCGTAGTCGATGAAACCGGCGACGGACCCGTATATCTCGGATGACGGCCAGACAAAACCGCGTCTCCTGGCCACTTCCATGACTTTTTCGTAAATATCGCTTGTCTCGGCCATAGTCTTGCAGTATACTTCAGCGCCGGTGCTAATAAAGAGTCGTTCTCGTCTTTCCGGAGATCACGATTCTTTAAAAAACGGACAGGATAATATGGTATTATTTCCATGGTTGGGAAGATTCCTGGAAAGAGAGTCGCATCCTCGAAAATGATCTTTCTCATCCGGGAGACTATATGGTAACCTTTAAATGTTAGCGGTTGTAATGTAGGGAACGTTATCCCCCACACCATGGGGAATATTTATATACTGTTGGTTGTCAGTGGATGACCTTCAGAACCAGACGGTGGAATACAGAACAGAGAGACACGGACATGGCAGGAGATACACGCAAGCAGCAGCTCCTTGAGCTGTTCACGTCCATCACGAACAAGAAGGCGATCGTTGAACCGATGAGGAAGGTTCACGGTACGCTCCGGGATCGCGATGCTGTTGAGCGCGAGATTGCCCTGATCATGCGGGAGATCCTCGATCAGGGGTACTTCAAGACCAAACTTGCCCCCCGGCAGCTCGCAAGACTCGTGGTTGCATACTACGACGGCAAGAACGATACGGAGATTGCGAGGGCGCTTGGTGATGAGAAACTGAGCAAGACCGTGGCGCGCGCGCGGGTTCGCCTCAAACTCTTCAGAGAACTCGACTTCAAGATGCCGTTTGATCAGAGTATGATGGCCGAACTTCTTGATTCGGGAAAGACCATGAAGGAGATCAGCGAGGAACTCAATGTGAGCCCCTCCACTCTTCGTGAGTACCGCCACGTCATCGAGCAGCAGAGGGATACAACCCTGGATCCTTACCTGGAACGGATCAGGGATGTGATGGAGGACCGTGACCTCTCTGAACAGATGACACGTGGTGTCACCGACGATGGCCTCTCCGAGGCGATCGATATCGCCGAAGCTATAGATATGGGGGAGTTCTAAACTCCCACTCCACCCTCTGTTGTCCCACTGAAGATTTTTAACCGCGTAGATCGATCTCTTCTCCATGAGGTTGACTTGGCTTGGCCACGCGTGTTTCTTGCTTGCCGGATCGCGGACTATTCTCATCGATCCCTTCATCCCGGATGGAATTCTCCCCACAAAGCCCGATATCGTTGCCGTGACGCATGCTCACGGGGATCACATGGGCATTGCGGTGCAACTTCAGAAGAAGACGGTCGCGGTCAACGAGGTCGCGAAGTACCTGGCGTCGAAGGGTGTTCCATCCGAGCCGATGAACATCGGCGGGAGCATCACCGTCGACGGTGTCCGGTTTACGATGACGCCTGCTCTTCACTCGTCATGGCTCGAGGATGAGGGCATGGGCTTTTACGGCGGCACAGCAGCCGGTTTTGTCATCACGATGGACGGTATCAGTGTCTATCATGCCGGCGACACGGCGCTCTTTTCGGATATGCAGCTCATCCGGGATCTCTACCGGCCAGATGTGGCGCTTCTCCCCGTAGGGGGGCGCTTCACCATGGGGCCTGAAGAGGCGATGATCGCCGCCCGGTACACCGGGGCGCGGCTGGTGATCCCGATGCACTACGATACGTTCCCCGTCATTCAGCAGGATCTTCAGGGCTTTAAGGAGGCCCTTGAACGGACAACGCCGATCAAGGTCCGGATCCTCAACCCGCGGGAGAGCATCGATCTCGGGCCGGAGATCTCCGGGGAGTGAGGGGGAGGCCTCCCTCGCACCCGGCAGTTTCTGCCGGTACTGCCTACCGCTCCTGGTATTCTCTCCACAAGCGGGGCAATCACCCCTCGTTATTTCCCCATTAACCTTCGTTATCTCCGGGCCCCGGTCGCCTGGCTCCGGACTCTGTCCTGTTTCTGTGGCATGCCTCCCCCAAACGCAACATGCCTCCACTGAGTCCTGCATAAGATATATGTGGTCTCAAACCCGGAGTGTGGCCAGGCTCACCAGGTATCGGTGAGATTCTCAGTACGAGGTGATAGGAATGGATGAGAAGATGTTTACCCCAGGCGGCATGGAACGTATGCAGGCCTTAAGCGACCGGGATAATGTTCCGTATCCCCGGGGAGACGGGATGGTCAAACTGGTGAACACGGGCTGGCTGGCCGACCACCTCAACGACAGCAACCTGACGATCCTGGATGTCCAGCCGGATGTGCACGACTACATCCAGGAACACATCCCCGGTGCAGTTTACCTGACCGAAGGGGTTCTGCGGGTCTCCAACCGTGGCTTCCCAACGACATACAGCCCGAACTCCTGTATCCAGGAAGCGTTCCGGCGCGCAGGTGTTGAAGCCGACTCTCCGGTAGTTGTTTACACCTCCAAAGGCGCGTTCTCCGGTCGGGGTGACGGGCTTGCGCAGACGATGATGGCCTATACCCTGGCAAAGTATGGGCATAACAAAGTATACCTCCTCGATGGTGGGCTTGATGCCTGGAAGAGCGAGGGTCTGGAACTCTCGCAGGACTACCCCACAGTTGAACCGTCCAACTTCACCGTTGAGGTCCGCGACGAGTACGCTATCGGATACGAGGAGTTCGTACGGATTAAGGACAACGAGGGTGTGGTTGTGCTCGACGCGCGCCCGGCAAAGTTCTATGAAGGACAGGGACCCTGGCGGGTCGCCGGGCATATCCCTGGCGCCATCAACCTGCCCTGGAGAAGCCTGATGACCGACGAGAACCCGATGCAGTTCAGATCGAACGCCGAACTCGATATCATTCTCGAAGAGCACGGCGTCGATCGGAACCAGACTGTCATCTGCACGTGCGGGACCGGCCGGGAGGCTACAAACGAGTTCGTTCTCTTGAAGTGGCTTTACCTCTACCCGAACGTCCGGATCTACGAGGGTTCGTTCACCGAATGGGTTAGCCGTCCGGGTAGTCCAGTCGTGGAAGGACCGGAATCACGAGAACGTAGAGCAGAGACGGCGCCCGCACGATAATCTGTGAACATCAGGGCAACCGGTCAAAACCATTATTTTTTACAATTTACTAATCGAAGAGTATAAATAAATCGAGTTCTCATACACTCTCAGAGAGATTTGGATCCACACTAGACACTTCCCCCCTTGACGTCGTCTTTTTGTGTATCCTCTTCTCTCTAAACCGCATTTCTTAGCGCTTACTGCTTGACCGATATGTGAACTTCTACAACGCGCTGCACTCATAGGTTCTTGACGCATCTCGCGCCCCCCTGAATTGTCAGCACTCTCTCTACCGTTCGGTCGTGAAGCCGCTCCCTGTTTTAGATGCCCCGGTAAACGTTGCCATGCAGCAATTTACCCCGCTCGTACTGCCCTCTACACGGGCCACTCGATCTCTCTCGTGGTGCTGAAGTTGCTGCAAAGCCGTGCCGAATGTATATATCAACGCCTATCGACCTCATGAGCAGTCCCTGAAAATATCCGAAGAGCGTCATCAACTATACCGTCAGATAGGGTGATCCTTAATTCCCCCGAGGACGAACTCTTGATCAGTACACTCTCCTTCGCTGGCACATCATGGGCACCCTCATTCCGCTTATCGTCCTCATTGTCGTCTTCGTCCTGATCGCGGTCCGAAAAGTAGGCAACATCAACTTTCGCATCTGGCAGGTGATGCTCCTTGGCGCCGCGGCCGTCCTCGTTGCAGGAGCGATAACGCCAAAGGATGCGCTCGCATCCATCAATCTTGACGTGATGCTCTTCCTCTTCTTTATGTTCGTGATCGGGGAAGCGCTCGCGGCAAGCGGTTACCTCTACCACCTCTCTTATCATCTCTTTGCCCGAGCGGGATCGGTCCGCCACCTGGTCTTTCTCATCCTCATCGGCGGCGGTCTCCTCTCGGCGCTCCTGATGAACGATACCCTCGCGGTCGTCGGGACCCCCCTGATGCTTTACTTTGCTCGACGGCACGGGATATCCCCCAAACTTCTCCTGCTTTCGCTCGCGTTTGCGGTCACGACGGGAAGTGTTGCTAGCCCGATAGGAAACCCGCAGAATCTCCTCATCGCGCTCTCGGGCGGTATCGAGAACCCGTTCATCACGTTCCCGCTCTATCTGGCTCTCCCGACGGTGATCTCCCTTTTGCTTGCTTATTGGTTCCTCTGTCGGGCGTTTCCTGATGATCTCAACTCTGCCATCCCGCTCGTGCACCGAAAGGAGGAGATCCTCGACCCCGACCTTGCCTCCCTCGCTCGACTCTCCCTCATCCTACTCGTTCTCCTGATTGGAGCAAAGATTCTCGCGGCCGTGCTTTTCCCTGCCTTCGATATCGGGTTGACATGGATTGCAGTCATCGCAGCGCTTCCGATCCTTCTTGGCAGCAGGAGGCGATTTGAGATAGTCTATCGGATCGATTGGCCGACACTGGCCTTCTTCGCCGGCCTCTTCGTCCTTATGGCGAGTGTCTGGCAGTCGGGGGTCTTCCAGCCGCTCATCGAGGAGAGTCCTCTTGATATCACCGCTCCCCCGGTCATTCTCGCGATGGGCGTCATCGTCTCCCAGTTCGTGTCGAACGTTCCCTTCGTCGCCCTATCTCTTCCCGTCCTCTCACATCTAGGGGCATCCACGGCGGGCATGATGGCGCTTGCGGCCGGCAGCACGATCGCAGGGAACATGCTGATCCTCGGGGCGGCAAGCAACGTCATCATCATTCAGTGCGCGGAGAGAGAGGGTGAGACGCTGACATTCGGCGAATTCGCCCGGGTCGGTCTCCCGCTCACCATCGCCCAGGCGGCGGTCTACGCGCTCTTCCTCTCCTTCATTCCGGCATGAGGGTTGGGGTGGGTGGACTCCATAGACCCCGGCTCTGCTGCGAGATCCAGGTAGATCGAGCCGAACCTGACCGACGCGACGGCGGCCTGGTCGAAGGGCGGGGCGAAGACCTCGAGCACCTGCCCTCTACGGTGCACCTTTTCGACAATCGCAAGGGCAAGAACGAAGTTCTCCGGATCGTTGAAGGAGACCAACCGCCCCTTGATCTCGTGCGGGTTCTTCATGTCGGGGATCCTGCCCTGAAATCCGAGTCCGAGGAGCGAGATCCCCTGTGCCCTCCCTTCGGCAAAGTAGGCCGCGAAACACTCTTCACGGTAGCGTCGCCTCTCGATTGGACTCCGGGCGACGGCTGCAGGCGCCACGGGGATCCGGTGTATCGCCATTGCGGGGTCCCGGGAAAAGTTCGCAAGAATTCGTTCCAGTTCCCGTCCATGCTGGAGGGCGACGATGCGGGTCGGGCGGAGAAGGTCGATCATCTGAACCTGGAACTCGATCCCTGCTCCTCCATAGATGAGTCCGGGGGAGTCGATGATAGTGACATCGGTCGAGAGTTCGGCGGCTTTCTCGACAAGGCGCTTTGCTCCGGTCAGCATCTGAATGAAGTGACCGCCGGGGGAGGTTGAGCCGACAAACCGAAGATAGGACTGGCATGGTGGTTCCGGCGCGCCGTTGTAGATGACCATCCCTTCGGTCGTCGGGGGGCCTATCCGGGACTGCCCGGTGTCGCAGTCGACGTATGCTGTCTTCGTATGGATAGCAGCCCTCTCGACGAGGTAGTGGCAGAGAGTCGACTTGCCGCTGTCCGTCGCTCCGATGACATATACGCGCTCGGGGGTATCCGCCCGGAGAAGCGCCTCGGTGAGTTCCTCCCATTCTCTCCCGATGCTGATCATAGCAGGAGGATAGTGTGGCCCATAGATATAGAACGCTCTCGGGACATTATCCCGGTCCCTGCCGGGCCCCACCTCGTGACCCATGGCGTTGCAGGGGCATCGATGACGACCGGCGCATCAGGTGAAGATCCGTTGAGGGTAAAGGGAAGAACGTGGGCAGGAGCAGGTTTGTGATAAGAAGCGCGGCGAGGAGAGCGGCGAAGATCCGGCGGGATCTATTATGGTTCCGCATCTGCGGGCAACCCGACGGGCGCCGTTTGCCCTCAAAAATTGGGTTAGAGATTCTTTAAGGCGACAATATCGGTCACGCCGGTGAGCTTCCAGATATTTGAGCGCTCTTCGGAGGCGATCGACTCGAGCGGTTCTTCGGGCTTATGGCCGAGCGCGGCAAGGATATTCTTTGAGAGGCCATGCTTCTTGATCATATCTACGAACTTTTCCCTGATGATCTTCTTCTCGATCGCATCCTCAAGCTGCACCAGGTATCCTTGCATGGTTACGAAGGTGTAGCAGGAGAGATCGCTTGAATACTTCTCAATCTCCACGGAGACATACGGGTGCTGCTTGAAGAGGTTATTCTTTCTGCCGTACTTGGTCGCAAGGAAGTAGAGAAACTTTCCGTCGAAGACATACAGAAACGGGGCGATATAAGGGTATTTGGCACCCTGGAAAGCAATGCGGCTGATAAATCCTTCTTCGATGAGTTTATCGTACTCTTCTTTATCCATATTCGGGATCTTCACAATCTCCATCGGGCATCCTCCTATTCCGGTAACCTATGAGGGTTCATATAGGTTTCCACGGGAGGATTATACTTACCGGGTTGATTGAACAGGTGGGAGTTGCGGGCCCGGTCTTTGGTGTTTCCGGTTCCATTGCCTAGAATGCGGATAACCGGATGGTTTGAGCGGCGTTGTCTCGTTAACTGCCCCGGACTAGGGCAATCCTGATTGGCATGCGTTGATGCTGGATCTGAGATCTCCGGATGGCTGACGACGGCCTATATCGCAAATGATTTTGCGAGAGGGGTTATTTTTTTCAAAATTAAATATAATAATGTATATATAATCTAATCGTGAAAAAAGTGGGCATGAGCAAACACGATGCAAACGCTCTAATCCTCCTTGGAATTGCCGTATGCACCGGATCCCTCCTCATGGTGCCGGCCATTGCCAGTCCTGTGCAGGGGCTCACGGCGCTGGAATCGGGGGTGTTGCTCCAGTCTCCGCTCAACAATATTCTATCAGATGAAGCGAAATTGGACTCTCCCGATCTCGAGGGCGAAGGAGATACCCCTGAAACGCTCCAGCCCCCGGCTCTTGCCGAGACTCCTGACCCGCTTGATGATACGGAGCAGACGGAGCCTGCCGAACCGGAGTTCACCGGCCAGCCCGTTGATCCGACTCCCGCAACTGATGCGCCCATGAACGGCCCTGCGGATGACGAACGTCTGGCAGAGATCATAGACAGCACGAGCATCTCCCTGGTGAGACTCTCAATGAAGCATGCACACGCTCTCTACCTGAACGATACGGATGCTGCAGCAGAGGCAGCAGACGAACTGTACGCGCTCTCCAGCAGGGTGCTTGCGGAGGTTCAGATGCTTGAGGTCTCCCCTGACCGTGCGCCCGTCAGGGATGAGTTCGTCCGGTCACTCCTGGCCTACTCATCTGCGGGCAAGACACTTGCCAATGCAACGGATACCGGGACCGCGGAGTCTGTTCGGGCAGCCTTCAGGGATCTGGAGATCGCATCGGATGGCCTTGAGGTGGTCAGTCAACAGACCTTCGCTGTGCGGTCGGCGAGCACCGGTCTTTCCACGATGAGAACCGCCACCCTGGCAGCAGAGACGCCCGCCGCCTGGACCAGTTCGGCCGATCTGGTATCGGTCACGCCCCCGGAGGAGGTGCTGGCCCTTGGTGAGCGCTACACCTACGACGATCCTGCTGGCGAGAATATGATCTCGCTGATCGCGGAGTCCACCCGGGATGCATCGGCGTACGAGGAAGTCTCGGCCAACACGTCTCCGACGCGAATCGAGGCCGGTGATGGGCGCACGTTCCTCCTTGTTGCCCTAAAGTCAACAAACCTCGGGCATAAAGGCGACTCCGATCTCTATACCATTGAGACCCCAGGACGCGACGCGTTCACCCTTGAGGGTCAGGGATTGGCGTTCAAGCCTCTTGAGGTCCCGTCCTTCACATCCCTTGGTGAATCGTTCGACAGAAAGCTCCTTGAGCGCTACGAATCCCTGAAAGGTTACCTCTACTTCGATGTTCCTGCTGACTTTGACGTCACCAGCGCGACGCTTCGAGTGGATCTCGGGGATGCCGGCACTCCTGCTTGGGATCTCGGAAGAGATTTCGCAAAAGAGTCCGGCGGCGATGCGGTTTCTGTGTAACCGCATCACACTCTTTTTATCATTCAAGGGAGAGCAGTTCCACGTTCTGTGTTACCGTATCCAGCACTGCGATGGTTGGTCTCCCGGTCAGGTAGCCACAGACCTCCCCGGGGTTGACGACCAGTCTCCTCCCGAGGCTGCGTGCCCCGGCTTGATGGGTGTGGCCGTGGACCACAACGTCAAAAGCCCCCTGCCCGATAAGTGCCTGCAGGAGTTCTCGTTCATCGCCGTGCAGCAGCCCTATCGTCAATCCCCCGGCAGTGATCTCAGCAAATCTCCCTCTCAGACAGAGGTGCTCGTGCTCGGCAAACCGGGCGGCGAGGAGGTGATGGTCACCATCGTTGTTCCCAAGAACCCCGATCAGCGGAGATTGCAGATTCGCGAGCCGGGGGATGACGAATGGAGAAACATAGTCCCCGGCATGGAGTGTCAGGGATACCTGCTCCTCGTTCAGCCGCTTTACGGCTGCATCCACCATCTGGATGTTGTCGTGGGTGTCAGAGAGAATTCCGATGCGCATATTATGCACTCCTGGCTGCAGTCACGATATAACTGACTGTGTGCCCCGCGGATTCCACCTGCCGGACAATCAGAGGTGCGCTCCCACCCTCCTGCCATAGATATTCCAGCCGTTCTATCCTCTAATTTTCTCGATTCTTGCTGATTATCCGTTTTTCTCACCGTAAAAATTTTATTCAACCATTTTCTGATACTGAAATAGAACTCGCACTCCCGTGGATGATTCGAATTTTAGGCGCGGATCAGGCCCGATTCACCGGGAGGCGGAGATGATGATTTTGTGGAGTTGCAGTATGTGGGCGTATGTCAAGCGCTTTGATGGCAAAACAGAAGAGCGAGAGTTCCCTGCAGGGGTAAATATCGAGATCGGTGATATTCTTGAGGACGGCTCGGTCGTCATCGATGTTTCATACCCGGATGAGGCCGACGACTATACGGATTCATACGATCTCGATCCACTGGAGGCCTATGACGACTGAGATGGGAGTTCAAGCCCGATAGGGCGGTCCCCTCCCAAGTTATCGTCGAAACGGACCGGCAAAGCGGCGCATCGGTTGAACGTTTGCTCCTTCCATATCTCCAATGGCAAACGCGAACCTGGACCGGATGGTCGGAGGAAGGTCGCTTTCTGGTATCGATACAAATCCATATGTTGCGTAAAACTCAACGAGGTTCCGGACCGAGTGCATGTACAGGGTGTCATGCTGGCACGCCTCGACGAGCGCGTCCATCGCCCTTCGGGCATACCCTCTTCCCCGGAACCGGACCGGGGTGAAGACTCCGTCCACCTCGTAGCCGTCCGGGTGTCGGCGGCACCTGGCGACGGAGACGAGGGTGCCGTCCGCAAAGACCCCGAATATCCTATCAGTCTCCGGGTTGGCCTTTAACTGGTGGTAATCAATCCAGATCTCCTCGGCGAGGGGGAACTCTTCGCTCCGCAGTTCTCTGGTTTCAATCTTTAAGAGGATCGGGATTGCCAGAACCAATATCGGTGACTTTACGCATTCTACGACTGCGCTCGTGACGCTCCCGAGCGGTGCGCTTCCTGCTGCATCACGCTTTCCTATGCGCGGAATCACGACTACGGAGGCATCGATCTCGTCCGCTACGGCACAGATGATCTGCGCCGGATTTCCGGTCCGAATCATTGGGCGAATTTCATCTCCCGCTGGTGCAAGGTCTCTTCGCAGGAGATCCAGTCTTTCGGCTGCCTCCTGCTCCGTTTCCTGGCGCCCGGGCTCGATGACATGCAGGAGTACGGCAGTCCCGTCTCCGGCGTGATCTTTTAAGACAGAACGAACCTCCGGTGCCGTTGGTTCAAGATCAGTCGGCACCAGCAGGCGCCAAAAGAGCGGCGCCGGTCTCTTCCCACCCGATTGCGGCACGATCAGGACGTGTGTCCGTGCTTTCCTGAGTACGGTGGCTGCGACGTTTCCGGAGAGGAGGTTCCGAAGCAGGCCGGGGTCACGGACCCCCATTGCTATCAGGCCGGCTCCCATCTCATCGGCTGCCCGGAGTACTCTCTCCGCGACATCCGTTCCGTCGTCCTCTGCGATCGAGATTGCTGCCGTGATGCCCTGCTGCTGCACTCTCTCTTGCATCCGGTAAAGTTGGTCCTCGTCAGGCTGGGGTCCGTCCGATCGCCGGGCGTGGAGGAGGACGACCTCACGGACGCCCGGGATCTCACCGACCCGCTCCGCCATGAGCATCGAGGCGGCGGAGAGGTCTGTTGGGATGAGTACCTTTGTAAACATGGCTCATACCTCACACAATCCGGTAGCCGTCCGGCGGCACGTGGATCACGAATCGTGCCCCCTCACCAGGCGTTCCGGTCTCCTGGATTGTCATGCCGGTGATGGCAAGGATCTCCCGGACAAGGAAGAGCCCCAGTCCGCCATCGGTTCCAAAGCCGTACGCAAATATCTTCTCCTTATCCGCTTCAGGAATTCCCACCCCGTCGTCCTCGATGTAGATAGAGAGACCATCCTCCTGGATCTGGTAGGTGATGACGATCTGCGATACGGTCTTGCCGTGGCGGAAGGCATTCTCGATCAGGTTGGAGAAGACCTGATCGAGCTTGGGGTCGGCGAAGATTTCGAGCCGCTCCACCCAGGAGCGGACCGAGATCCCGGGAAGGAGCAGGCATGAGACCACCTCCCGGATAACCCTCTGCAGCGGCTGCCACTCCGGCGGCCGGAGACCGAGGTCCTGGTAGTCGCGGGTGATCTCAGCGCGGCGCTGCACGAGCCGGGCATCCTCTTCCAGGCTGTTTATGTACTGGCGAACGGCGGGGTCGTCGAACTGCCGTGTTCCCTCGGCTATCCGCGAAAGAAGCCCAAAGACCGCTGCCATTAGATCGTTCCGGGTGAGGCGCCCAAGCATGTTCAGCCTGGCGTTCGCCTCACGAAGTGCATCCTCGGCGTTCTTCCGGGCGGTGATGTCGATGAGCGTGAGGACAAACCGTCCTCCCGGGAGCCTGCCGCCCGATACAAGCGCCCGAACTGCAGACCCGTCGATGCGGCGGAGGGTTGTCTCATACCCGTATGCAGCCCCATCCCTGCGGATCTTTGCTACAAACTCGTCCCAGGTCTCGGGATCGTCGATGAACCGGGTGATGGGCTCTCTAATCAGGCCGCGGATCGTGGAGCCGAGGAGGGTTGCTCCCACGTAGTTGACCTCCTCGATGCGCGTTCCGTCGTCCGGCGCGATGATGAGTGTTCCTGCCTCTGAGTTGTCGAATATCCCGCGGTAGCGCTCCTCCTGCTCCCGGAGCCGGAATGAGAGGAGTGATACGACGGCACCGATAGCTACGTAAACTGCGGCTCGCGCAACAACCGAGACGATCTGCTCGGCTCCCCCCTCAAAGATGAGCAGGGCCGTTGCAAGATAACCCAGGCTCAGAGCAATCGAGAAGACGACGCCGTGTCGGGGATACCAGTATGCGGCAAGCACGATCGGGATATACATCAGGTGCGGGAAGATGGTCGTGATTCCGGCGGAAAGCCCGACGATGTTCGCGGCAAAAGCGATGATGGTCGCTATCGCAAGCAGGAGGAGCGGGTATCCCGGTCATTCCTCCCCGCGAACTGGCGCAGTTGAATATTCAGGGTATCCGCCTCCTGTTGTCGATTTGGAGTGTAGGCGGCTTACCAATGGTCAGGAGAGGAGATACTTCTCTATAATACGCTCTCTGCATGATCCCTACTAGGCGCTTTGGTCTTGGGTGCTTAAAATAACTCTGATCGCAAGATCGGTCCGCCTGGTCCGGCATATCCCGCGTCTCTCTATCCCGCGTGGCACTGGGTTATGAAAAGGCATATGCACACCGTTCTGCCATTACTCTTCTGGGAAACCATGAAGATCTCACTCCTCCAGGTGAACACGGTTGTCGGCGATCTGACCGGCAACGCCGACCGGATAGCGGCTGGTGTCAGGGAGGCGTCCCGGTACCGGCCTGACCTGATCGTGGCACCGGAGCTCTCTCTGATCGGCTGCCCGCCCCATGACCTGCTCCTCCAGACCGGATTTGTTAAAAAGAGCCTTGCAGTTCTTGAAGATCTGGCCGCCGATCTTTCAGGCGCGCCACCGGTGCTTCTTGGTTTTGCGGAGCCAAACCTCTCCGGGACCGGCCGGCCGCTCTTCAATGCCGCAGCCCTCCTTCGGGATGGGGAGGTGAGGGAGACATTTCGAAAGACCCGGCTCTCCCGAAATATTCCCGATGAGGAGCGATACTTTGAGCCGTGGACCGGTACCCCTCAGGTTCTTCGTATTGGCCGGCGAGCGATCGGCGTCTCAATCGGGGACGAGATCTGGCGCGGCGGCCCGATGCCGGAGGTGATCGTGAATCTCTCCGCGTCGCCTTTTGTTGCAGGCGCACAGAGTCTGCGGGAAGAGTCCCTCTCCCGGATCGCGAAGAGTCACCGGGTGGTAATCGCCAGAGTTAACCTTGTCGGAGGCAATGACGATCTCGTCTTTGACGGTCGGAGTTCTGCCTTCTCTGCTGATGGTACGATGGTTGCCCGCGGTGCAGCCTTTGCTGAGGATCTCGTGAACGTCGACCTTGCTCTCCCCTCCCTGCAGGCAGTCGCTCCCGACGACGTGGAGCCCGAATCGGAGATCTGGCGGGCACTGGTCCTCGGCACCCGGGATTACGTCCATAAGTGCGGTTTTACATCGGTCCACCTCGGTCTCTCCGGCGGGATTGACTCGTCGCTCGTAGCAGCAATCGCCGTCGAGGCACTCGGTCCGGAGAACGTCCTCGGGGTGCTCCTCCCCTCCCCCTACACCTCCGCCGAGAGCATCGAAGACGCCCGTGAACTTGCAGAGAACCTTGGCATCAGAGTGGAGTGCGTCCCAATCAGCCAGATAATGAAGGCATTTGACGGTGCTCTTTCTGATCTCTTTGCCGGCATGCGCCGCGACGCCACCGAGGAGAACCTTCAGGCCAGGATCCGGGGGACCGTCCTGATGGCCCTCTCGAACAAGTTCGGCTCCATGCTCCTCTCCACCGGGAACAAGTCCGAGGCTGCGGTCGGCTACTGCACCCTCTACGGCGACACGGCGGGAGGTCTCTCTGTGATCGGCGATCTCCCGAAGTGCATGGTCTACCGGATCTGCCGGTGGCTGAACCGAAAGCATCCCGTCATCCCCGAACGGGTGCTCGAGAAGCCCCCCTCCGCGGAGCTCAGGCCCGGCCAGACCGATCTTGAGACCCTCCCTCCATATGACCTCCTCGACGCCATCCTCTACCGCTAC
>NZ_BCNX01000015.1 GCF_001571405.1 Methanoculleus thermophilus
GGCTCTGTTGAAACCCTCTAGTCGAGGGTCGGCTCCATCTGAGGGGAAAGATCTATAAAACCGTTGCTCCTTGTGTTAATGACGAAACCAACAACAAGGAGCAGAGTTAGTGTCGACGAATGGCTATATCAACCTTACTAAAGCGATCCTCACCACCGTACGATCTTCACATTTACCGCTCTATTCCTGTAAATACTCCCGGAAAACGTATACTCAGCACCAACTTATGACAATCCTGCTCGTGCGTGAGGTTCTGGGCACCAATTATCGGGACACAGTGGATCTCGTTGAACTGCTGGAACCGATCAGAGACCTGCTTCAGCTCGAGCGGGTACCCCACTATTCGACCATCCACAAGTTCATGACCCGGATTCCCTCCGTAATCTTCACGAGAATGCTCAAGAAGACCCTTTTACTTTTTTATTCAACAGGAGATATAATCCCCCTAACGGCCATCGATGCTTCAGGGTTCACCAGCGCGTATGCCAGTCACTACTACTCCTGGAGAACGGGTAAAACACGAAAGAACTTCCTGAAAACCTCGATTGCTGTGGACACCCACAAGCAGGTGATCTTGTGTGTCAAAATCTCCCAACACCCCGTACACGATGTCAATCATGCCGTACCACTGTTGAGACAGTGCCAACGGGTCAGAAAAACTGCATGCTATGTCATGGATAAAGGATACGATGCGGAGACCTTGCATCGCCAGATTCGGGAAGAACTGGGTGCCGATTCGGTCATCCCGGTCAGAACCTGGCAGGGAAGGATCCGATCCGGGACCTATCGCCAGGAAATGTACGCCAACTTCGACGATGAACGATATCGGGAGCGAAACAAGGTCGAAACAGCCTTCTCCGTGCTCAAAAGAAGATTCGGCGAGGAACTAAAGGCACGAAAATACTGGTACCAGGTCAAAGAGATCAAGATCAAAGTGATCCTCCATAACCTAACGAAGGCAGTACAAACAGTCGTGATTGTCGTTGTCTGGAAGGAATTCAACAGAGCC
>NZ_BCNX01000016.1 GCF_001571405.1 Methanoculleus thermophilus
TTGCATTCACCAGAGCCTTCTCCACCCGGGCATACCGTCCAAAGACCTGTGTCTCGAACGGGAACTCCTGAAACTGCGGTTTCCGGAGGATCGTCTCCCCGTATCGGGTCTTGAGGGATCGGTCCTTGTAACCGTTTCGATGCGCTTTCCGCGCATCGGTGCGTTCGTACTGGGCGGCTCCTGCCTGCTGGAGAGCTTCCTGGAGCATCACCTGGTTGAGGAACCAGGTGATGAGCGTCTTCATGCCGTTCTCCTGATCGGAAAGATAATCTTCGATTAACGCTAAGGGATCCATGGCCCTGTTTCTCCTTTGTCCAAATCTAGGTTGGATCCAGGGCCAATTCAATTTTACAGAACTTTCGTTACGCTACCCCTCTTCATCTTCCCATTGGTGAGTAGAAGAGTCAGCTGGGGTCAGGGAGTTCGTGGAGAGGATACTAGGGTGGACAGGAAGGCTGCGCTTACCAGCCAAGAGATTCGCGGGTTCCGGCCCTACCATTCGGGTGACGACCCCCGGCAGGTAGACTGGAAGATCACGGCGAAGCGCGGCACCCTGTATGTCCGTGAGCCGACAGGACTCGAGGGCGGTGTGTCCCTCATCTCTGTCGACCTCCCGGCGCGGACGGGCGACCCTGAGATCTTTGCCCGGTTCATGATGGCGATCTCGAGCGCCGTCGAGGGTGCGATCGCCGCCCGCAATGACTGTTCGCTCCTGGTCGTCGCGGGTCCTGAGATCGTCAGGTTCATCTCCCGGATCCAGGATATCCGGGAGGCTCTCGCGGCCTTCAGTGGGCTTCTCCCGTTCGAACCCCGCACCTACCTCTACCGGGCGCCTGGGCCAGCTGCTCTCGCTGCCCGGGTGCGTCATCCCGGCGCAGGGGCAGATCCTTGTGATCGGGAGTATCATGCGAGGCTCCGCGACATCCTCTCGGCGTTTGCGGTGGAGAAACCTATGCCCTTCACGGTGGCAATACGGGGAGCCCTCTCCCAG
This sequence comes from Methanoculleus thermophilus, assembly GCF_001571405.1. NCBI lineage: Archaea > Methanobacteriati > Methanobacteriota > Methanomicrobia > Methanomicrobiales > Methanomicrobiaceae > Methanoculleus > Methanoculleus thermophilus. The sequence goes on from NZ_BCNX01000016.1 coordinate 992, forward strand.
GCGGGCGCTGCTGAGGTCCGGATCTTCTCACTCCTCCAACCAGGCGATAAAAGTCACCTTATCCAGTTCATCCACGAGGCGAAGGTCCGGGGGATGCGGGTCGTCCTCCAGGCACCCGCCGGCGCCGGGACGATCATGGGGGTCGATGCCGTGGAGGTGTTATGATGGGGTTCGACCGGAGGTTCCTTCTGCTCTGCACCGGCGAGGTCCTCGTCGTTGCCGCGGACAATGTCGTGGCCGCTCTCATCCTCCAGATGGTCATCCTTGCCGTGTTCCTCGGCAACTTGCGGGGTTACCTGACCTTCGCCGTCGGGGTATCCTTATTTGCTGTCCTGCTCGCGATGAGCGGCACGGTATATCTTCCTCTTCTCGTTCTCGCGGCCGCTCTGGGCTGCGGTTATCTCATCCTCGCCTTCCGGGACTATCGGCTGACCCGGTGGGCGGGAGGTGATACATGACCCTGAACAATCTCTACTCGGGAGCCTTCAGCCTGATCATCGCGGCCGTTGGCCTCCTTGCTCTCGCGACCGCGACCGGCCGGGGTGACATCACCACTGCGACTCTCGTCCTAGCTGGGGCAAGCTGCTTCATAACTGGAGTCTTTCTTCTTGCGCTCCACAAGGGTGAGCCCATCAGCCCTGAGATTGCCGCTCTCCTCCCTGCCCAGGGAACGATCGGCATCGCGACGCTCTGTGCGGACCTCGGGGTCCAGGGTGATGCCTGGTTCATCCCGGAGGAGGATGGGACCGTTGTCGAGATCATCCCGGTCACCAGTGCCCCCCCGGTGACGGTCGGGGGCGATTACTCCTACATAACCAGGGAGGATGGGTGTGCCGTCCGGCTTGTCCCGGTATGCACCCCGCTTCTTAGGCACCTGCAGGATAAGTATGCTCTTGAGATCCCTAAGGATGATAACGAGGGTCTTCTTGCGTGTATAGAGGAGGTCTGTGATACCCTCCTGGAGATTTCCGGAAAGACGACGGCGGCCCGGGACGGCGCAAATATCATCGTCACCTTGAACGACTACCACCTCGTTCCCGGTTGCCAGGCGATCCGAGAAGTCTCTCCGAAGTGCTGCACCATGGTTGGCTGCCCGATCTGCAGCCTGCTTGCTGCGATCGCGGCGATTGGAATAGGAACTCCAACGAAGATCGAGCATGTTGCTCTCGACGAGAGGAGAAAGAGCCTCCGGGTTATCCTTCGCCCGGAGAGTGCCGGAGGTCCGGGTCCTGGAGTCTTGGGCTGATCGGGTCCATCCCACGATTAGAGCGCTGCGGATCGGAGCCACAAAAGTCGATTTCTCTGTCTCTCTGCAGGGATCAGTCTTGCGGGATTGTCTACGCTGGGGCCTCTGAACGTGTAGGCTCTTTTTTGCAGTATATCATCGCTTAATCCCTCCATTCCTGCCGATAATCCTATGTCGAACGCAAATTGGATAGGCACCCTGTTTCTGTTGCGTGCGTGTCAATTCAGCGGCTTAAACCGCGCGGAGGCCGGCACACGGGCAGTCTTTGGATCTACGACAGATTCTCCGCGACATTCTGAAAAACAGCAGTTCCACAACGGCTGAAATCGAGCTTCCTCCCTCGATGTGTAGACGCGTGTCACAGAAAACGTTAATAAGAGTATGTCGTAGCCTGCAGTAAGGCGTTCCAGGCCGACCGGGTGGGGTGTGATGAAATGATACAGGCAGAAAATCTCACGAAAGTTTACAACGGCAAGGCGGTCGTCGACGGCCTTGACCTTGAGGTTGATGAAGGCGATATATTCGGATTCCTTGGTCCGAACGGAGCGGGGAAGAGCACGACGATCCTGATGCTCACCGGTATGATCGAGCCCACCAGTGGGCGGTGCCTGGTTGATGGGATCGAAGTCGCGAAAGACCCGCTGAGGGTGAAGGAGATCATCGGTTACCTCCCTGAAGATGTAGGGTTCTACGGGAACATGACAGCCGAGCAGAACCTGGACTATTTCGCCCGGTTCTACGGAATGGATTCAAGGGAGCGGAAAGAGCGAATAGCAGAACTGCTTGAACTCGTCCATCTCGACGGCGTCACCCAGAAGGCCGGAGAGTACTCCCGCGGGATGAAGCAGCGGCTTGGGCTTGCTCAGGCATTGATCAACGACCCTAAAGTGCTCTTCCTTGACGAACCGACGGCAAACCTCGATCCCGAGGGCGTCCGTGAATACCGGAAACTCGTTGAACACCTCGCCGATGAAGGAAAGACGATCTTCGTCTCTTCCCATATACTCTCCGAGGTCAGAGAAGTCTGCCGGACCGTAGGACTGCTCGCAAAAGGGAAACTCGTTGCACAGGGTACGCTGGAGGAGGTTGCCCGGGCGCTCGCGCCATCGGATGGTGATGCCGTCCGGATCATCGTCGAGACCCCCGAGCGCCTGCCGGCGATCGAGGATCCCGGGATTCTCTCCATTGAGAGGAACGGGAGCCGTGCGGTTATCCTGGCGATGGCTGACATCCGGGACAGGCTTGTAGAGAGTCTCTATTCACAGGGCGTGCACATACGGGAGATGCACCTTGAAGAACCCGATATTGAGGACGTCTTCATGGCAGCCTATCGGAGGTAAGTATGGCGCTTGATAGATTGCTCAACGTAGCACGGAAAGAGTTCTCCGACCATATCACCAGTAGGCGGTTCGTCATTATCCTTGTACTGTTTCTCGTTATATCAGCGATCGGGATGCATACCGGCATTGGATATTACAACGACATGCTTGAGTCCTACAACCAGCAGCTTCAGTACATGCAGGAGCTCGAGGTTGATAGCCCATACGTGAATTGGATGCCCGAGAAACCTTCGATCATGCTTATCTTCAACTCTATGATGAGTTACATGACGACGCTTGGTGGGATCCTTGCCATCGCCATCGGGTTTGACCTGGTCTCAAAAGAGAAGGAGACCAGATCGCTAAAGACGCTCCTCTCCCATCCCCTCTACCGGGATGAGATCATCAACGGCAAAGCACTCGGGGGCGTTGGTGCTCTTGGGTTTGCCATGGTTCTTGCGCTTGCTATCTCGCTTGCGATGCTCCTTCTCTTCTCGATCGTCCCGACATTGGAGGAGTTTGCCGCCATACTGATCTTCGGGGCGGTCTCGCTTGGGTTCCTGCTTGCCTACTTCTCCATCGCGCTCATGATGTCGACGGTCGCCCGCGAGAGCGGGAACGCCCTGATCTACACCCTCGTCATCTTCTTTGCCGTCTCCTCGCTTCTACCCCTGCTCGGGACGGTGGCCGCAGATGTGCTCGTCGGCGACCCGCCCGAGCCGCCGGAGGTGGGCCTGATACCGACCATCGTGGGGAGATCGGTCTCAGCTACAGCCGGCGGGGGGTATTTCGTCAGCAGTGCTTCTCAAAGCGTGGTCCAGGTGGGGTCCGAGGATCAGGTGTGGAGAGAGTATGAGGAGGAGTTGCGGAACTACATAGACAAACGGATGTTAATCAGCGATCTTACAACCCTCATTTCCCCCCAGATGAACTACTACACCATCGCGATGGCGGTGACGAACCCACAGATCACGGCGACTATAGATGCGCTCTATAACTCCGGTATGGCACCAGAGGAGACGCCTGGTCTTGCTGAAGCCCTCGGCCGGGTCTGGATGAACATCGCCGCGCTCATCGTCTTCCCGTCGGTCTTCTTCGCCGTGACGTATGTGAAATTTATGAGGATGGATATCAGGTGAGAAGGTGGCCGACAGGAAAATCTTTGTAATCCTCCTCCTTGCCGCCCTGATTGTTTCGGGTGCGGCGGCCGCAACAGGGGGCGGGACAATGCCAACGGAGATCCGGTGCGACTTCCCCGGCGAGATGATCGAAGCCGGTGATTCCGCCGTCTTTGACCTTGAGGTCACGAACCGGGGAGACACCGGGACGTGCCTTCTCAACTACTGGACCTTCCGCGGCACCGACAACTGGAAGATCAGGTTTGAGGACGGTGATCGCGAGGTCTATCGAATGCTGATTCCAGCCGGCGAGACGAAGACCGTTCGACTGGTGGTCGAGACCTCCGGCCATGCCGCGGTTGGGGAGTATCCCATCCGGGTTGGAATCGGCACGGGCACAATATGGCTCTATGTCAAGATCACAAAGACCCACAGCGGCGAGACTGGAACCCTTGAGGCTACTGTGGTGGACAAGGAAGGTAACGTGGTGAAGGGCGCCGAGGTGAGCATCTACGACGGCGACAGACGGGTCGAGGGGATGCTCACGACCGCCGAAGGCAAGGTGAGCATTGGGGTCCCGATGGGCACCTATACCGCCACCGTCACCAAACCAGGATATCGCCCATGGGAGAAGAAGAATGTTGATATCAAGATTGGCCGGACGACTGATCTTGGGATTGTACCGCTCGATAAGGAGAACTTTTTCGCTGAACTCCGGGTGAAATCTCCCTCCAGGGTAGCGACGGTTGGTGCAAATCCTCAGTATGAGATGATCCTGAAGAACACCGGCAAAAACGATGACACCTACACTCTCTCCATCCTCGACCTCCCTGAGCAGTGGTATGCCCGGTTCAAGGAGAGCCGTGATACCCCCGAGGAGATCTCCGAGATCTACATCCCGGCCGGTGAGGAGAAGTCTCTCTATCTCGATCTCATCCCACCCTACTCGGTCGATATTGGGGAGTACAATTTCACAATGGTGATCGGTTCGGCCGCCCGAGAGTATGAGGAGATTCTGACGCTCCGGCTCCGCGGCTCCTACGACATGCGGACCTACACCAAGAGTTACCGCCATGAGATCAACCGCGGTGACACTCTCACATTCGATATGACCGTCTCGAACGTTGGTATCGGGGGAACACTGACAAACATCGATGTCAATATGAGCGTGCCGGATGGATGGCGGGTGACCGTCGACCCGGCATCGGTCGCGAGCCTCGGGCCCGGCGAGCGGGCAACGTTGAAGGTGACGGTGGTCCCGCCGGCTGATATCGTCGCCGGGGAGTACAAGATCATCGCCGTAGTGAAGAGCGATCAGGCTGAACGAGAGGACGAGTACCGGATTGTTGTGAAGGAGCAGTCTTACGTCGCGCTGCTCGGCCTCCTGGTGATGGTCGGAGTTGCCGCGGGGCTCTGGTATATGTTCAGGAAGTACGGGCGGCGGTGAGGTCGAGCCTCCCCCTGCTCTATTTTCGCCCAAATCAAGTCTGTCTCCTCAGGTGTCAGAAATCCCAAGCGAAGGATCAGCCCCGAGTTCACCGGTCCCTTCAAAGGTTATCCCGGCGGTTGAGCGCCTCGATATGATTACAGTCTTTCAGTGCGGTGTTAATGGGCTAATTAGCAGTCGTAATCTTTGATGCATTACTCAATATAGCGTCTCACGCTACCGCAGATGTCTATCCGGGAAACCATTATCCCAATCTTGTGGCATCATTCACCAGCATGACTGCAGTGTGCATTGACACGAACCTCTTTATCGAGCTCTATGAATCTGGCGAGGATCCAATGGAGATCTTCCTTGATATCGGGGCACTTAAAGAGCATCTCGTCTTTCCCGATATCATCATCGATGAGTTCCTCCGCAACCGCTCAAAAGTTCTCGACCGGGTCGCAGATACCATACGAAGATGGGAGACCGAGGAGGTCCGCCTGCCGTCCATCATACGGGGGAACCCGAACGTTGCAGTGCTGCAACGGGCCGGGGAGGAGTACAACCGTGCTGCTGACGCCCTCTACAACGACATCCAGGATATGATTACCGGATTACTCGCTGATCCGGTGGCCCGGGCTTTCACCGAGCTCACCGGTGATCCGGCCGTGCGAATTCTTCGTCGGACGGAAGAACTCGTCAACCGGGCTCACCGTCGAAAACTCCTCGGCAATCCCCCCAAGTCTACCGGAACGGAGACCATCGGCGACGAACTCATCTGGGAGACGCTTCTGGAGAATCTTGGGGAGGACCTGGTCTTTGTCACCCGCGATCGGACATACCAATACCACACCGCCTATCTCGTGCAGGAATACCGGGAGAGGACCAAAAGCAACCTCACAATCACCGATAGGATATCCGATGCCTTGAGGCTCATCGAAAGACCCCCGTCCCAGGCGCTGATCAGGTTCGAAGGCTGGGAAGAGGAGGCCGGGAGGTAGGGCGCCTCAGATTGTCACTCGATGTATGCGAGAACCTTGCGCTTCATCGGGCCTTTGCTCGCAATGGTGCTGTAGGTCCACCGGGCAATCCTGCCGAAGAGGTCCTCCCGGCTCAGTTCCAGAAAGAGGGTGAGGGAGGGATTGAACTTGGACTTGAAGAGGTTCAAGTTCTCGTTGTTCGCCCCGATATTCTCCATCTTCCGGTATCCTTCTTTCTTTGCCTTCTGGAGGAGGAGCCATTGAAGATACTCGTTCCCCGGCAATGCTGTAATCTTTGGGGCTCCCACCCACAGGGTGAAGATCTTGTACTCCTGGGTGGCCTGCAAACCCGTCACGACGTCGTCGCCGTCGTAGAGGTAGTAGAGTCCGAGCTCGTCGGGGTACGCTCGAAAGAGATCCTCGAAGTAGGTCCGGCTGATCATCGGGATGTTCATCTCTGGTTCACTGAACCGCTCTGCGATCCTGGAGTAGAAGACCGAGAGGTCGGTGCTCTTCTCGAGACGGTAGCCGTTCTTCTCTACTTTTCTGAGTTTGGTCCGGAGGTTCGAGGAGAAGCCGTTCCAGATCTCCGCAAGCTGCGGCTCAAGGTCGATGACGTACGAGAAATGGATCCGCGCGTTATACCCCTCCCGGAGAAGAGGCCTGACGTCGATGAATCCCGGCACCTGGGTTATGGCGAGGTAGTTCGGAGCCAGAGCCGCGAGTTCTTCCTTGATGTCTTTCGCAACAATTGCCAGCATCGATTCCTTCTTGCTCTGTTTGGCAGTGTCGTAACGGCGACCCATAACGAACCCGAGATACGGTACTACCGATTGGAGAGGAGGTGGGGAGAGGAGGACGTTGAACCCGTGTATCTGCTTTTCAAAGAGCGGAAAGACGCAGATCAACTCGTTGCCCTTAAAGACCCCGTAGGGGAGAAATCGAAAGCCGGTGTGCTTCTCCGTAATCTTCAGAAAGTCCCATTTGTGGAAGAGGCGGCCTGAAGCGCTCTCATCTACAAAAGTATCCCAGACGTCGCCGTCTTCGATAAGTTCCGTCGTCATGGTCACACTCCCCCCATTCAGCATTTATGTTGATTCTGGGGGAATATTCATGACCTGTCATATATACGTTTCTCCCGAGGACCGATCTCGCCTGGCTATCGTGTTCGCCGAACCGACTCGGGGCAGGTTTGAGGGATCACAATCTTCAAATTGCCCCGGACACCACATAACAAGCGTATCCGTTGCGGACGCAAGGGCCCTGTTTGCGCGCCGCATAGGAGGACAGACCTGGGATGCTTACGGATCGGGAACTGGGGCGCTATCGGCGGCAGATCGCGATCTCACCGGCACCGGCCTCCTCCTCACCGACCGGCTCCTTGTCCGGGATGGATGGGCTGCTGCCATGACGACCTTGGCGGCCGAGCGGCAGGAAGACTGCAGAGCGTGTGGGAGCGTTCGGTGTTGAAACGAGGTAGAAAAGAATGCAGATTCGGGTCAGGACTTTCGCCCGGTTTCGGGAGATCCTCGGGGGCGACCTCGCGATCGATCTCCCCGACGGGGCGACAATGGCGGCGGTTCTCGCCGCGCTCCGGGGCCGTGCCGGAGAAGAAGGCGATGCAGTCTTTGATGAGAGTGGTGGACTCCGGGAATACGTGATACTGATGCACAACGGCAAGCGTGTGCGGCGCACCGAAGCCGCAACGCTCGCGCTCGCCGATGGCGACGAGGTTGCGCTCTTCCCGCCGGTTGCGGGCGGATGACGAAGGTATTAGCATGATCAGCGTAACAAGGGAGAACTTTGACATCAATGCAGTTATCGACCAGATAAGGAGGCCCGATATGGGCGCCCTGGTCACCTTCCTCGGCGTCGTCAGGGATGACGGCGGGATCGAGGAGATGGAACTTGAAGCCTACGAGGAGGTCGCGGTTAAAGAACTTGAGGCGATCCGGGACGAGGCATTTCGGAAATTCCCGATTGGGGCCGTCGAGATCGTCCACCGGATTGGACGGCTCCGGGTCGGCGAGAATATTCTCCTCATCGTCGTTGGCGCCGGCCACCGGAAGGAGGCCTTCGATGCTTGTGAGTATATCCTTGAGCGGATCAAGCAGAGTGTGCCGATCTGGAAGAAGGAGATCAGGAGCGAGGGTGAACGCTGGGTTCCGGGCGAATCAACCGGGGATGACGCATGATTCGGCTGCAATCGTGTCGGAAGGCTTACATCAGGGAGACCCAGCGCACGGTCCCGCCTGAAGAGACGCTCCGGCTTGCGCGGGCGCGACTCCCGGCAGCCGGGATCACCCGGGTTGCCGATATCACGAACCTCGACCGGATTGGAATCCCGGTCTTCTCGAGCATCCGGCCGACCGCCGAGGAGGGGGCGATCTCGGTCTATAACGGTAAAGGCGCCACCCCGGTTGAGGCTGAGGTCTCGGCGATGATGGAGGGGATCGAGCGCTATTCCAGTGAGATCAGGGATCGGGAGACCATCATCGGGCGGTACAGCGAGGTCTCGGCAGAGAGGACGGCGATCAATCCTGAGGACCTGATCCTCCCTCCCCTGGTTCCGGCTGATATGGCAATCCCCTGGGTTGAGGGGTACGATATCGTTCAGGAGGAAGAGGTGCTTGTTCCCGCTCATGCGGTCTTTCATCCCCTCCCGGTGACCTACGGGCGCCTCTTTAGGACCAACACGAACGGGCTTGCTTCAGGAAACACCCTCGAGGAGGCGACCTTCCACGCCCTGATGGAGGTGGTCGAGCGTGATGCCTGGTCACTTGTGGAGGTGACCCGGAACACCGGTCCCCGGATCGAGGGGATCGATAACGGCCTTGCTGCCGATCTGCTTGCGAAATTCGCGGCCGCCGGGGTCGAGGTCACCCTCAAGGACATCACGAGCGATATCGGGATCCCCACGGTGGCCGCAGTGGCCGACGACGTGGTGCTCAAGGATCCGACGCTTCTCACGATCGGGATGGGGTCGCACACGAGCGCCTATATTGCGGTCCTCCGGGCGCTCACGGAGGTTGCGCAGAGCAGACTGACGCAGATTCACGGTGCGAGGGAAGATACCGATAAGGCTGACATCCGTAAAAAGATCGGATACGAGCGGACGAAGCGGCTGAACCGGCACTGGTTCGCTGAGTGCGAGACGATCGAGTTCTCGTCCATGCCCTCGTTTGACAGCGATGACTTCCTCACCGACATCAACCATGTTATAGGCCGCCTGAAGAGTGCGGGGCTCTCCCGGGTGATCGTGGTCGACCTCACCCGACCGGAGATCGGGATTCCGGTCGTCCGGGTGATTGTTCCGGGGCTTGAGATGTATGCGATGGATCAGGACCGGATGGGGCGGAGGTGCCATGAAGCGCGGAGTCGTCGTCTTTCTCGGTCCCAGTTGTGACCTTGCGGCCGCCCGGGAGATCCTCGACGCCGATTACCGCCCTCCGGCAAAACGGGGCGACATAACCCGGGCCGTCGAAGATGGGGCACGGGTCATCGGGCTCATCGACGGCGTCTTCTTCCAGGACTGCGCGGTCGCCCATCGTGAGGTCCTTGCCGCGCTCCGGGCCGGGGTACGGGTCGTCGGCGCCTCCAGTATGGGAGCGCTCCGGGCCGCAGAACTGGACAGTCTTGGAATGGAGGGCGTCGGGGAGATCTACCGGGCCTATCGGGATGGGAGGCTCGTCGCCGACGACGAGGTGGCGCTTCTTTTCGACCCCGAGACGTTTGTGCCGCTCTCGGAGCCGCTCGTGAACATCCGGGCGACAATTCAGCGGGCGCTTGAGTGCGGCGCGATCGGGGCCGATGCAGCCAAGGCGCTCCTTGACGCGGCCCGGGGGCTCTACTTCCCCGACCGGACCTACGATGCGATCGTCGAGGCCGCTGAAGGAAAAGCCTACCCAAAAGATCTCGCTCGATTCCTGGCCTTTGCCGAAGAGCATCCCGTCGACAGGAAACGGGAAGACGCTATTTTAGCGCTCCGATACATCAGAGATATCACCGAAGGCGTTGAACCGGCCGGTTCAACGCTCCCACCCGGAGCGCCGTAGGAATATATCTCTCCCCGGGTTGAGTTCTGTGTGGCGGTGGGGAATTTCTCCCACCGCGGGGGAGAAGAGAGCAGCCGGGACCCGGGGCGACCCTTTCCATCATCTCCGTCGTAACCCCGGTACCCATTGATAGCCGGGAACAGCTCCCTGACTGGACCACACAGGGATGTACTCAAGAAAGATACCCAGGATGCACCGGGTACAGGCAGCACCAGACTCATGGCACCCACGCAGATCTATTCCCGCCTGAAATCGGTATCCTGACCGGGTGCATCCTGCTCCAGCACCACCAGTGGGGAGATAAGCATATCAGGGGGGATTGACCCCCTTTTGAGCGGCTCTCCTGCAACCCATCTCCCTGACCCACACAAAAGGATCCCCCGGGGCGGTACGCCCCGGGGATCTCTTCCTGGGCGCTATCCATTCCATACTTCTGCTGCCCGAAGTCCTGCTTTAACACGCTTTCCCGGTGAACACACCAAGTCAAGAGGGGAGGTTCGCGAAGTCGCTGCGCAGCATCTTCAGGGCGTACTTCTCCCGGTCGATCTCTCTCCTCGTACGGAATCCAGCCGGCGAAAGACCTCAAGCGGCGGGCACCACCCCTGCACGGTATGCTGCAGCAGAAACGGCAGGACCAGACCCGGCAAGATCAGCCATCGCTGGAGCGGATTGAGGCGAAGGTGGATAGGATCGAGAAGGTTCTCGATGGGATCTCCGAGTGAGCGTCAAAAAAAGATTGGGTACAGGTAGGACGTGCAGTAACACACTGCGGGGTAGGACGGACGAGGCGCAGGCAGGTTCCATCGTCGCCTGGCCACGTATTAGTAAGAATTCACCATATAATAATGTTTACCTGTTATAACAAAAATTGGCATTCGTAGCAATAACCCTCTTTCCCGCTACCCTGAACGCTCAAGGGAGAGCAGCCTGGCCAATCCCCCGATACGGTCGCGGCGTGCCTCTTTGTTCGGGTAACGCCTCGCATCGTAGTCCGGGTGGTCCTTCTCATGGGCGCGCCGTCTGGACCTGCAGAGAAATAAAACCGGTGTCTCGCGCAAGATGGGCTGGTGCGGACCTGCCATGCCCTGCTCCAAATGGAAGGTTTTTCTACCCGGCACCCCTTCCTTCAAAGGGTGATGTTATGGCGATTGACTGGTATCGTGAGTTTGTTGACTTAGACCACACTCCTGGGCCGGATGAACTTGTAGCCCTCTACTACTTCGAGCCGGCGGCAGGGATCAGCCGCGAGGAGGCGGTGGGGAGAATCGCCTCCGAGAGTTCGACCGGGACCTGGACCACGCTCTTTACTCTGCCTCCCCGGATGCGGGCTCTCCAGGCGAAGGCGTTTGAGATCGAGGGGAACTACGTAAAGATTGCCTATCCGCTCGCCCTCTGGGAGGAGGGGAATGCCGCCCAGCTCTTAAGCGGGATTGCCGGGAACGTCTTCGGGATGAAAGCGCTTGACAACCTCCGCCTGATCGATGTCTCTCTCCCGGCTGAGTATCTCCGTCACTTCAAGGGGCCGCATTTCGGCATCGAGGGGATCCGGGATATGATGAAGGTCCGTGGACGGCCGCTCACGGGTGCGGTCCCGAAACCGAAGGTGGGGTTCACGGCAGAGGAGCACGCCGAGGTCGGCTACGAGACCTGGATGGGCGGATTCGACTTCGTCAAGGACGATGAGAACCTGACGTCCCTCTCGTTCAACCGGTTCGAGGACCGTGTCCGGGCGATGGCGAAGATGCGCGATCGGGCCGAGCAGGAGACCGGCGAGAGAAAGTCCGCGTTCATCAACATCACGGCCGATACGGAGACGATGAAGAAACGGGCCGAGATGCTTGCCGATTACGGCTGGAACTACGCGATGATCGACGTCGTGGTCGCCGGGACGGCGGCTGTTGCGACCCTGCGGGACTACTGTTCCGATCTCGGGCTTGCCATCCATGCCCACCGGGCGATGCACGCAGCCTTCGATCGGACCGAGAAGCATGGGATCACGATGCAGTTCCTGGCGAAGGTGATGCGCCTTATCGGTGTCTCGCAGATCCACACCGGAACCGCTGTCGGGAAACTGGTCGGCACCCGGGCGGAGGCCACGCTGCTCGCGGACATTCTCCGGGAGAAGCACATAAACGCCGTCGACCACATGGCCCTTGAGCAGGACTGGGGCAAGATCAAGAATGCCTTCCCCGTCTCGTCGGGCGGTCTCCACCCTGGGCTTGTGCCCGACGTGCTCGACATCTACGGCACAGAACTCGTCCTCCTTGTCAGCGGCGGCATCCATGGCCACCCGAAGGGCACCCGGGCGGGCGCCGAGGCGGTCATGCAGGCGATCGAGGCCTGGAAGGATGGGGAGACGCTCGAGGAGAAGGCGAAGAAGGCTCCCGCACTTGCGGAGGCGCTGGAGAAGTGGGGGTATTATAAGCCGAAGTGAAGGGGATTCGAATACTATCTCGATTGAACGACTGTAAACTGTAAATATCTAGCGTACGAGCCTGAAGTTGCGAGTAAGCCACGATGGACTGGGTGACTGAAGCGGGGAAAAAGCCCCGTGCAGTGGACTGTGGTGGCAATCGTATTTTGGGGAGGGGCTGACGGGGAGGGGGGAGTATCCCCCTCCCCTGTCCCCACCCCCCTCTTGGCGATACCCCATGGAAAGCCGGGCCCGGAATCTCGGAAGGACGAATTCTAACTCACTCACAATTTTTATGGAAAACAGTCCTGATTTTCCAGGGCAGCCTTGACACAACTGCGTAGCCTCCACCCGATTTCCCTAGGTATCACCACGAATTGCCCCCGCTGCAGGGGCGGGGATGATCAAGTGCCGCATGAAATTTTCAAGTAGTCTGACCACCAGGTGGTGATTCCACTACGAAGGGACACATTTTTGAATCCCCTCACGCCCTCACCGGCCGGTGCCGTTCAGTGCTCCCTTCCAGAGCCGCCGTCTCCCCGGCGTGTATCTTCTCAGCCAGCCTCTCAAGCCCTTCGCGGAATTCGTCGATGTAGCCCTGCATCGAGAGGCTGCCTTCAGGAAACGGGCAGTCGATGTCGTAGAGCCGCTCGATCATGGGATCAGATGGGAGGAGGTCGACGGCGATCCCGGTCTCCTCCATGGCCTCGACCATGGCCTTCCGGAACGGCCCGATGCAGTAGGCAAGCCTGTGGCGATAGGTCTCGCGGGTCTTCTCAAGGTAGCCTTTGAGCCGGTAAACCTCGATCCGGTGGAAGTCCCGCCGGATCCGCTCGTCCGTGGTCTTGCCGAGCATGTAATGGTAGTTCTGGTAAGGATACATGCACTCGAGCTCCGCAGGGACGGTTCCGCAGGTGCCGAAGATGACGATATGGTAGTCCTCCGGGGCAAGGACGCCATCGATGATCCGCCGGAAGAGTTTGTGGCTCGGGCTCTGGCTGTAGGGTTTCCGCACGGCGCAGGGGAGAAAGAGGCCGATCTCCCTTGGTGTCACCTGGTAGTCGTCGATGATGAACCGATACGCATCCTCGAACTCTTTACGGTAGAACGGCGGGTCGTATATCTCGATCAGATTCCCATGCCTGTCCTGCACAACCTCGACGACACGGTGGCTCCCCGTCGCACCCGGCCTCATCCGATCCTTCTGCATAAAAACGATCCCTTTCTTGTATATACAGATTGGACCGGGAAAACCAAAAAGAGTGGCCCTGCAATGGGTTTGACGGTACGTCCTCCAGCTCAGCCGCGTCTCGGGCTTGGCTAATTATGCTTATTTAAATTTTATGATCCGCAAACGGCTATGAGGTCAGACGACAAACTGATCTGCATAAGTCAATGAAGAAGATCATCATCAAGGGAGCCCGGGAGCACAACCTCAACAATATTAGTGTCGAACTCCCGCGCGACCGGCTCATCGTCCTCACCGGTGTATCCGGATCGGGGAAATCCACGCTTGCCTTCGATACCATCTATGCCGAAGGGCAGCGACGTTACGTGGAGTCGCTTTCCGCCTACGCGCGGCAGTTTCTCGGGCTGATGCAGAAGCCGGACGTCGATAGCATCGACGGCCTCTCGCCTGCAATCTCCATCGAGCAGAAGACGACCTCCAAGAACCCCCGGAGTACCGTCGGCACCGTCACCGAGATCTACGATTACCTGCGGCTCCTCTTCGCCCGGATAGGGACGCCGTTCTGCCCGGAGCATCATATCCCTATCGAGGCCCAGTCACCGGAGAAGATCGCCGACCGCATAGCCTCCACGATGGCCGGGACGGTCACAATCCTCGCCCCGATCGTCCGACAGAAGAAGGGTACTTACCAGCAGCTCTTCAAGGACCTCGACCGCGAGGGCTACACCCGCGTCCGGGTCAACGGCGAGATCCACCGGACCGACGAGGAGATCACCCTTGAACGCTACCGTAAGCACGACATCGATCTGGTCATCGATCGTCTCTCTCTTGACGAGCGGTCAAGACTCGTCGAGGCGATCGAGAACGCCCTTGCGAAGTCCGAAGGACTCGTCATCGCTCTCGACGAGGACGGCAACGAAGAGATCTTCTCGGCGCTCATGGCCTGCCCGATCTGCGGGATTGCGTTCGAGGAACTTCAGCCCCGGATGTTCTCCTTCAACAGCCCATTCGGCGCCTGTGAGGAGTGCAACGGGCTCGGGATCAAGATGGAGTTCGATCCCGACCTGATCATCCCGGACAAGAGCAAGTCCATCGCCGAAGGCGCCGTCGCGCTCTACCGGAACTTCCTTGACGGTTACCGGAATCAGTACCTCAGCGCCGTCGCAAAACACTTTGGGTTCTCGGTCTTAACACCGATCAAAGACCTCACCGAGGAGCAGTACCAGGTGCTGATGTTCGGCTCACCCGAGCACCTCCGCCTCTCGATGAGGATGAAGAACGGGGACACATGGTCGCGTTCCGGGACTTGGGAAGGGCTCGCCCCGCAGGCTGAGCGGCTCTACAACCAGACCAAGTCAGAATACCGGCGTCACGAACTCGAGAAGTTCATGCGGGTCCTCCCCTGTCCGAAGTGCGGGGGCAAAAGACTCAAAGATAAAGTCCTCGCCGTGAAGGTCGCCGGGAAGTCCATCGTCGATGTAACCGACCTCTCGGTCACGAAAGCGCTCTCGTTCTTCCGGACGCTGGACCTCACCGAGAGCGAGCGCGAGATTGCACGACAGATCCTAAAAGAGATCATCGCCCGGCTTGAGTTCCTGGAGCAGGTCGGTGTCGGCTACCTGACACTCTCGCGGAGCGCCGGGAGCCTCTCCGGCGGGGAAGCCCAGAGAATACGCCTTGCGACACAGATTGGGTCGAACCTGACCGGGGTCCTCTACGTTCTCGACGAGCCCTCCATCGGGCTGCACCAGCGTGACAACAGGAAACTTCTCGAGACCCTGCAGCACCTCCGCGACCTCGGCAACACTCTTGTCGTGGTGGAGCACGACGAGGAGACGATCCGGAGCGCCGACTGGGTCGTGGATATGGGACCCGGGGCCGGGCTCCACGGCGGCAACGTCGTCGCGGAAGGGCCGCCGGAGGCTATCGCGGCAAACCCGGCCTCGCTCACGGGTCGCTACCTCTCCGGCGACCTCAAGATCGAGGTCCCCAAGACCCGCCGGCGGAGCGACCGGTTTATCCGTCTTGAGGGCTGTCGGGCGAACAACCTCAAGAATATCGATGTGAATATCCCCATCGGCGTCCTGACGGTCGTCACCGGGGTCTCGGGTTCGGGGAAGTCCACGCTCATCTACGAGACGCTTTACCGGGCGCTGATGCAGAGGCTCTATAAGTCGCGGGAGCCACCGGGAGAGCACGAGAGCCTCACGCTCGACGACGAGATCGATAAGGTGATCGTCATCGATCAGAGCCCCATCGGGCGGACGCCGCGCTCAAACCCGGCGACCTATACCAAGGTCTTTGATGAGATCCGGAAGGTCTTTGCGGAGACCAAGGAGGCGAAGGTCCGTGGATACAATCCCGGCCGGTTCTCGTTCAACGTCAAAGGCGGACGGTGCGAGGCCTGCCAGGGCGAGGGGCTCATCAAGATCGAGATGAACTTCCTCCCCGATGTCTACGTCGAGTGCGAGGAGTGCAAAGGGACTCGCTACAACCGCGAGACCCTCGAGGTGAAATACTGGGGCAAATCCATCGCCGATGTCCTCGATATGAGCGTCGAGGAGGCGATTGAACTCTTTGAGAACGTTCCCTCGATCAGGAGCAAACTCGAGACGCTCTCAAGGGTGGGGCTTGGCTACATCAAACTCGGCCAGAGTTCCACCACCCTCTCGGGCGGCGAGGCCCAGCGGATCAAACTGACCCGGGAACTCTCAAAACGGGCCACAGGGAAGACGATCTACCTCCTCGACGAACCGACGACCGGGCTGCACTTCCAAGACGTGAAGAATCTGATCAGCGTCCTCGATGATCTGGTGGCCCGCGGGAACACGATGGTTGTGATCGAGCACAACCTGGATGTCATCAAGTCCGCCGATTACATCATCGACCTCGGCCCCGAAGGCGGGGACGCCGGCGGCGAGATTGTCGCTACGGGAACCCCGGAGGAGGTCGCTCTGGTCGAGAGGAGCCACACGGGTGCGTTCTTAAAGGAAATCTTAAAATCACCATGATCGAGACCCAGACCCTTCCAACCGAGCCCGGCTGCTACCTTTTTTTTGATAGCACAGGGACCATCATCTACGTCGGGAAGGCAAAGAATCTCCGGCGCCGCGTGTCGAGTTACTTCTCCCGAAACGACCTCGACCCAAAGACCAAAAGGCTCGTCGCCGCGATCGCCGGGATCGACTTCATCGTCACCGATACCGAGGTCGAGGCGTTCATCCTCGAGAACACCCTGATCAAGAAGCACCAGCCGAAGTACAACATCGACCTCAAGGACTCGAAGAGTTACGCCTACATTCACGTCACCGACGAGCCCTACCCGCGAGTCCATGTTGCCCGGGGGACTGACGGGAACGGCCGGTATTACGGGCCGTTCGTCTCCGCCCGAGAGCGTGACGACCTCCTCAGGCTGCTAAAATCGCTCTTTGGGCTCCGGTCGTGCCGCCGCCTCCCCCGGCGTCCGTGTCTCCGGGCGCATATCGGCTCGTGCAGCGCCCCCTGTACAGGAAGGATCAGCGAGGAGGACTACCGTGAGCGGGTGAGAAGGGCCGAAGCGGTCCTCAAAGGAGATATCACCGGGCTCATCCGTACGCTCCGGGAGGAGATGGCAGCACATGCAGAGCGGCAGGAGTACGAGCGGGCGATGGAACTCCGTGACCAGATTGCGGCCCTCGAGAGCCTGCGCGAACGCCAGCACGTCGACCGGCAGAAGACCTACAATGAGGATATCGTCAACTATATCGTGAGCGAGGGAACGGTCTATCTGATGCTCTTCAACGTCGACCGGGGAACGCTCTCGGGGAAGCGCGAGTATACCTTCGATGAGACGGAAGGGTTTCTTGAGGAGTTCCTCGCCCGCTACTACGCCGACCACGAGCCGCCGGAAGAGGTGATCCTGCCCGTTCCGGTCGACGATGCGGTCGCCAGTTACCTCTCGCACCTTCGGGGCGGCAAAGTCAGGGTGATCGTGCCGCAGCGGGGCGAGAAGAAGAATCTGCTCGACCTGGTTCGAAAGAATGTCGAGATTGCGTTCTTCGGCGACCGGATCAAACTGGACGAGCTCAAACGCCGACTGCACCTCCCGGAACTCCCGGTCGCGATCGAGTGCTTCGATATCTCCCATCTCTCCGGGACGGCGATGGTGGGTTCGATGGTCCGGTTCCTCTGGGGGAAGCCTGATAAGAAGAATTACCGACGGTTCCGGATACGGACGATCGAGGGCATCGACGACTTTGCGGCGATTGCCGAGGTGGTCCGCCGGCGGTATACGCGCCTCCGGAAGGAGGGGGGCGAACTTCCCGACCTGATCCTCATCGACGGCGGGAAAGGGCAGCTTGCGGCGGCAACTGCGGTGCTCAAGGACCTCGGGATCAAGGTCCCGATCGCGGCCATCGCGAAGCGCGAGGAGGAGATCTTCGTGCCAGGCTTCTCCCATCCCCTGCCGCTTGAGCGGCACGAGAGGGCGTCGCTCTTCCTCCAGGAGATCCGCGATGAGGCGCACCGGTTTGCGATCACGTATCATAGGAACCTGCGAAAGAAGACGATAGCACCATGACGACGGCGTTTCACCTGAAAGCAGATTTTAAGCCAACCGGTTCGCAACCCGAAGCGATCCGACAACTCGCCGACGGAATCAATCGCGGCGAGCAGTACCAGACTCTTCTCGGGGTCACGGGGTCGGGGAAGACCTTCACGATAGCAAATGTCATCGAGGAGGTCCAGATGCCCACCCTTGTCATCGCCCACAACAAGACCCTCGCGGCCCAGCTCTACAACGAGTTTAAGTCGTTCTTCCCCGAGAACCGGGTGGAGTACTTTGTCTCCTACTACGATTACTACCAGCCAGAGTCCTACATCCCGAAGCGCGACCTTTACATCGAGAAAGATGCCCAGATCAACCCCAAGATCGAGCAGATGCGCCTCGCGACCACCGCATCGGTCCTTTCTCGCCCCGACACCATCGTTGTCGCCTCGGTCTCCTGTATCTACGGTCTCGGGAACCCCGCGAACTTCCAGGGGATGGGGTTTGAGGTGAAGGTCAGCGATCGGATGCGGCGGGACGATATCATCAGGAGACTCATCGATATCCAGTTCGAGCGAAATGATCTTGAACTCATGCCGGGCCGGTTCCGCGTAAAGGGCGATACCATCGATATCATCCCCGGTTACTTCAACAACATCATCCGTATCGAGCTCTTCGGAGACGAGATCGACCGTATCAGCGAGATCGATAAGACCTCGGGAGAGCGGCTGGAGACGATGGACTACTTCTTCGTCTACCCGGCCAGGCACTTCGTCGTTCCAGACGAAGTAAAAGAGCGGGCAATCGCCTCTATCGAGCAGGAGCTCGAGGAATGGCTCCCGAATCTCGGCATGCTCGAGGCGCATCGCCTTCGGCAGCGGACCCTCTACGACATCGATATGATCCGCGAGACCGGGACCTGCAAGGGTATCGAGAACTACTCGCGCCACTTCGACGGGAGAGCGGCCGGCGCGAAACCCTACTGCCTGCTGGACTACTTCCCGAAGGATTTCTTGATGGTTATCGACGAGAGCCACCAGACCCTGCCCCAGATCCGCGGGATGTACCGCGGCGATTACTCGCGGAAGAAGACTCTCGTGGAGTATGGGTTCCGTCTTCCCTCGGCGTTCGACAACCGGCCGCTGAAGTTCGATGAGTTCTCGGAGTATATGCGAAACGTCATCTTCGTCTCGGCGACCCCGGGGGACTACGAACTGAAGCGTTCGAGCGTCGCCGAGCAGATCATCCGGCCGACGGGGCTCGTGGATCCATCGGTTGAGGTCCGGCCGATCGAGGGGCAGATCCCGGACGTGGTAGCGGAGATCCGCACCACCATCGAACGCGGCGACCGTGTACTCCTGACGACCCTCACAAAACGGCTCGCCGAGGAACTCACGGAGTACCTGGCCGACCAGGGAATCAAGACCCGCTACCTTCACTCCGAGATCGACACACTCGAACGGACCGAGATCATCCGCCAGCTCCGCCTCGGGAAGTTCGACGTCCTTGTCGGGATCAACCTCCTGCGGGAAGGCCTCGATATCCCTGAAGTCGGGTTCGTCGGGATCCTCGACGCCGACAAGGAGGGTTTCCTCCGCGACGCAAGAAGCCTGATCCAGACCATCGGGCGGGCCGCCCGGAACGCGAACGCGAAGGTCGTGCTCTACGCCGACACCATGACCGACTCGATCAAGAAGGCGATGGCCGAGACCGAGCGGCGGCGCACAATGCAGCTTGCGTACAACGCCCGCCACGGCATCACGCCGCAGACGATCAGAAAGCCGATCCGCGAAAAAGAGGTCGATATCACCGATGTCAAGCACGTCCCGAAGTCCGAGATCCCAAACCTGATCATCGAGCTCGAGGCCGAGATGCGGGAGGCGGCGGAACGCCTGGAGTTCGAGCGGGCGATTGCACTTCGCGATACGATCAGGAGGCTGCAGGAAGGGAAGCGGCAGTAGGGGAACCGGGGTTGAGAGGAGAGGGCTCTAAATTGCCGTTGAATGTGGGTCTAAGAGGGTCCGCAACGGGAAATGTGGGAACTTTCCTTGTTTTAGGCGAGGGTGCGTTGAGGCGATAATAAAAACCGGTACAGTGGACCGTGGGGGTATCGCCATTGGGGGGTGGGGACAGGGGAGATCGGCGGATCCCGGGTCGCGTCACACCAACCTATATCTGTACAATAAGCACACGGGAGATCATGACGCCAGAGAGGAACCCCGGGCGAGCGATCATCATCCTGCTAAGATTCGAG
>NZ_BCNX01000017.1 GCF_001571405.1 Methanoculleus thermophilus
GTTCATGGGCGGCACCCTCGAGAACCCGACATATCGTGACGTCTGCACCGGGAGAACCGGGCACGCGGAGGTCGTCCAGGTGACCTACGATCCTGACGAGGTCTCATACCGCGATCTCCTCACAGTCTTTTGGAACGTTCACGACCCGACCACGCCGAACCGGCAGGGCCCCGATATCGGTGAGCAGTACCGGTCGGTGATCTTCTACCACACCCCGGAGCAGGAAGCGGAGGCACGGGCCTCAAAAGAGGAGATGAAACGCTCGGGTAGGTTTGGGCGCCCTATCGTCACCGCGATCGAGCCCGCCGGGACGTTCTGGCGTGCCGAAGAGTATCATCAGCAGTACTTCGCAAAACGGGGCGGCGGACACTGCAGGATTATGTAGTGGTTCGAGAAGAAACGGGATCGTCGGTAAAGGGAGGTCCCCCTTTACTTCACCGACTCTTTCATCTTGTCGACGACGTCCTGGAAGAAGCCTTTGCTCTTCTTTGCGGGGCGCCTCTTCCCCTCAATCTCAAGGAGGCGCCCATAGAGATCGCGCTCTTCGTCTGTCAGGCGTGTGGGGACGACGATGTGCACCCGCACCAGCATATCGCCGGGCTTCGTCTGCCACCGCACACCCTCGCCTGCAATCTTTAACCCGGTGTTGTGCTGCACACCGGCCGGAATACTCAATACGACCGTCCGCCCGTCGATCGTCTTGATCTCGACCTCGGAGCCCAGCGCCGCCTGGGCCGGGGTGATATCGACGGTCGTCTCCAGGTCGTCACCCCGCCTGACGAACGACTTATGCGGCGCAACACTGATCTCGATGTAGAGATCCCCCGGCGGCGCACCGTACTCTCCGGCGTCGCCGTAACCTTCCATCCGGAGGCGCATGCCCGTGTCCACGCCCGGCGGGACACGGACCTTCACAGTCTGCCGGGCGCGCCGGTGCCCGCTCCCGCCACAGGTCTTGCACCGGGCCTCGGGCATCCTCCCCCGTCCCCCGCAGGCGGTGCAAGGTGTCATCCGGACGAAACTCCCGAAGATGGACTGGCTCATCTGGCGCATCTGTCCGCTTCCGCCGCACGTCGGGCAGGTGGTGAACTTCCTCGTCTCGCTCCCCGTTCCATCGCAGACAGGGCAGGGCTCGACATGATCGACGGAGATCTCCTTCTCCGTTCCGAACACCGCCTCCTCAAGCGTGATGCGCATATTCATCAGGAGGTCGGCGCCGGGGCGGGGGCCGCTCTGCCTGCCCCCGCCAAATCCGCCGCCGAAGAACGCATCGAAGATGTCACCGAACCCCGAGAAGTCGGCGCTGAACCCGCCGGAGTAGCCGCCGCCGGAGTACGAACCGCGGGACGCGTTGCTATAGGCTTCATGCCCCATCCGGTCATACTGAGCGCGCTTCTGGGCGTCGGAGAGGACGCTGTAGGCCTCGTTGATCTTCTTGAACCGCTCCTCGGCCCCCGGCTCCTTGCAGACATCGGGGTGATACTTTCGTGCCAGGTCCCGGTACGCTTTCCTGATCTCCTTCTCGTCGGCGTCTCTCGCGACGCCGAGGATATCATAGTAGCTGTCCGGACCCATCGACCTCACTCTTTGACTTCGTAATCGGCATCAACGACGTTATCATCCTTCTTTGCGCCGCTTCCCGCCGCTTTCTGCTCCTGGGCGGCGGCCTGGGCTTTCTGGTACATCTTTGTCGTGACCGCATATACCGCTTCGGTCAGGAGATCCATCTTCTGCTTGATGGCCTCAAGATCGTCACCCTCAAGAGCCTTCTTGAGGTCGGCAATCGCAGTCTCGATCTTCTCCTTCTCCGAAGCGTCGATTGAGTCCCCGGCGTCCTTTATGGCCCGCTCGGCGGTGAAGATCGCGGTGTCGGCGGTGTTCCGAAGATCAATCTCCTCGCGCTTCTTCTTGTCCTCTTCCTCGTATTTCTTTGCCTCATCAATCATCCGCTGGATCTCGGACTCGGAGGGGCGGGAATCCTGCGGCTTGATGGTGATCGACTGCTCGTTGCCCGTGCCGAGGTCCTTTGCCGAGACGTGGACGATGCCGTTTGCATCGATATCGAACGTGACCTCGATCTGCGGGATACCCCGTGGTGCCGGCGGGATACCGGTGAGCTGGAACCGACCCAGAGTGAAGTTGTCCTTTGCGAGCGCCCGCTCGCCTTGCACGACGTGGATCTCGACCGAGGTCTGGCCGTCGGCAGCGGTGGAGAAGATCTGGCTCTTGCGCGTCGGGATGGTGGTGTTGCGCTCGATCAGTTTCGTCGCGATACCGCCGAGCGTCTCGATCCCGAGCGAGAGCGGGGTCACGTCGAGGAGCAGGACGTCTTTTGTCTCGCCGGTCAGCACGCCGCCCTGGATCGCGGCGCCGAGGGCGACACACTCGTCGGGGTTGATGCCCTTGTCGGGCTCCTTGTTGAGGATCTTCTTCACGGTCTCCTGCACGAGCGGTACACGGGTCGATCCGCCGACAAGAAGGACGTGGTCGATATCGCCGGGGCTCAGTTTAGCATCAGAGAGCGCCTGTTTCACCGGTCCGATGGTTGAGTCGACGAGATCGGCGATGAGCTGCTCGAATTTTGCACGAGTAAGATCGATATCGAGGAACTTGGGCCCGCTATCCGTCGTGGTGATGTAGGGGAGGTTGATGTTGGTCTTCTGGACCGTAGAGAGTTCGATCTTCGCGTTCTCGGCTGCGTCCCGTAGCCGCTGCATGGCGACCGGATCCTTGCGGAGGTCGACGCCCTCCTTCTTCTGGAACTCATCGACCAGGTAGTCGATGATCCGCCGATCGAAGTCGTCACCGCCAAGGTGGTTGTTCCCTGCGGTCGCCTTGACCTCGAAGACACCGTCGCCGAGCTGGAGGATGGAGACATCGAACGTACCGCCGCCGAGATCGTAGACGAGAACCGTAGACTCGCCTTCCTTGTCAATACCGTAGGCGAGGGCGCTTGCAGTCGGCTCGTTGATGATCCGGAGCACCTCGAGACCGGCGATTGTTCCTGCGTCCTTGGTTGCCTGTCTTTGAGCGTCGTTGAAGTATGCGGGAACTGTGATGACGGCTTTTGTTATCTTCTCGCCCAGGTACGCCTCTGCGTCCAGTTTGAGCTTCTGGAGGATCATCGCAGAGATCTCCTGGGGCGTGTAGGTCTTATCCCCGATCGTGACCTTCTCACTCGTGCCCATCTTGCGCTTGATCGACTGGATGGTACGGCTTGGGTTTGTGATCGCCTGCCGCTTTGCGACGGTCCCGACCAGCCGCTCGCCCTCCTTGGTGAAGGCTACGACCGAGGGGGTAGTCCTCCCGCCCTCGGCGTTGGCGATGACGGTCGCCCGCCCGCCTTCCATGATTGCCATGCACGAGTTCGTTGTTCCGAGATCGATGCCAAGGACTTTCTCTGAAACCATCTGCTTATTCCTCCATTCCCTTAGACACTACGACTTTAGAGCACCTGATGACCTTATCCTGCATACAATACCCACGGATGACCTCGTCGATCACGGTCCCTTCTTCTGCTTCTGAAGGAACGTAGGCGATAGCCTCATGCCGTTCGGGATCAAAAGGAAGGTTCCGGCACTCGATAGGCTTGATCCCATGCCGTTCAAGAATGGTCATAAAGAGCTTCTTGATCTGCTCCATTCCTTCCTTGAGACCCGCACCGTCGGCCTTCTCCGCCCGCTCAAAGTTGTCTACGACGTCGAGCAACTCCACCGCGAACTCCTCGATGGCAAATGTTGTACGAGCGTCGAGCTCCCGGGCCATCCGCTTTCGGTAGTTGTCGAAATCTGCCGCAAGGCGCAGATAACGGTCGTTAAGGTCATCATACGCCTTCTGCAACTCTTCAAGCGTCGGAGATGCTGCATCCGTCGTTTCATCGAGATCTTGTTGCTTCTCGTTTGGTTCGGATGTATTCTCCTGCATACGCCTTACCTGCTTGAGAATGATGTAAACTACTCGTTTTTGAATATATTGTAATGTAGTTCTATATAATATTGGTGGATAGGGCAAGAATCTGGGTTCTATAATGAGTCGATTTTTCGATTGGGCGCTCTTTCGAGAATATTCCTTCACCGATATGCAGTCCCGAATGAGGCAACTGAAGCCTCTTTGGCTAAATAGCGTCTGATTCACCCCGCATACAGGCCGGCGGGATGAAATACCCCCAAATCCGCGGGCGGCGCCAAATATATCTCCCTATCCCGCTCATGTGTTAACCATGAAGTGGGCACTGCTGTCAGTCTGGGATAAAGCAGGCATCGCTGATCTTGCAAAGACGCTTGTAGAGCATGGTTATCGGATCCTGAGTTCTGGCGGCACCGGAGCCGCGCTGGAGCAGGCGGGCGTTCCGTTCACAGATGTTTCCACCTACACTGGGTTTCCTGAGATGATGCACGGTCGGGTGAAGACCCTTCACCCGAAGATCCACGGAGGTATCCTTGGGCGCCGCGGCATCGATGACGCTGTGATGCAGGAGTACGGGATCGAGCCGATCGATCTTGTCGTGGTGAACCTCTACCCCTTCGAGAAGATGAAGGATGCGGGGTTAACACTCGATGAGATCATCGAGTACATCGATATCGGCGGTCCGGCAATGGTGCGGGCGGCGGCGAAGAACCATAAGTACGTCGCGGTCGTTGTTGACCCGGCCGACTATCCCATGGTCGCGGATGCCGTCCGGCGGGGCGGGTTTACAGCAGAAGAGCGGCTGGCCCTCGCCGCAAAGGCGTTCGCCCGGACAGCGGCTTATGACGGCGCAATCACGAATTACTTCACCGGCATTGACCGGCCGTTCCCTGAAGTCCTCACTCTTCAGTTCAAGAATGGAAGACCACTCCGCTACGGTGAGAATCCGCACCAGGCAGCTGCAGTCTATGGTGATGCCGGCATCGCCGGGGAGGAACCCCTCCAGGGAAAGCAGATGTCCTACAACAATTACCTTGACGTCGACGCTGCAGTCGGCCTGCTCAGGGAGTTCGAGGAGTGCGCCGTCGTCATCGTCAAGCATAACAACCCCTGTGGGGTCGCGACCGGCGAGAACCTTCTTGAGACCTACATCGCTGCGCGGGAGGTCGACCCGGTCTCGGCGTACGGCTCGATAGTCGCGATGAACCGAGAGGTGGGGGCAGACGTCGCCCGCGAACTCACAAAGACCTTCGTCGAGGTCGTTATCGCCCCGTCCTACACGCCTGAAGCGCTTGAGATCATGAAGGTCAAGGAGAACATGCGGGTGCTCCGTCTGCCCGAGCCGGTGGTGCGGGATGAGGTTCGGAGCATCGACGGCGGCGTGCTGGTCCAGCGGACGGAGCCCTATAAGGAGAACTGGCAGGTCGTGACGGAGCGGGAACCCACAGCCCACGAGATGCGGGCGATGCAACTCGCCTGGAAGGTCTGCCAGCACACAAAGAGCAATGCCATCATATTTGCGGATGAGAAAGCCGTCATCGGGATCGGTGCCGGACAGATGAATCGGGTCGAGTCCGCAGAGATCGCGGTCAAGAAGGCCAGAAAGTCCCTTGCCGGTTCAGCGGTCGCCTCGGACGCTTTCCTCCCCTTCCCCGACACCCTGGAGGTCGCGGCGGCGGCGGGCGCAACGGCGCTCGTCCAGCCGGGCGGCTCCATCCGGGATCAGGAGGTCATCGACGCGGCGAACCGGCTGAACGTCGCGATGGTCTTTACCGGTGTGCGGCACTTCCGGCATTAAACACTTTTTTTGAGTTATTCCAAACTGTTATATTCCCCGCCCCCTCTTTGCGGCCGAAGGTGATGTGGTATGGACTATGGTAGTATCATCTCCCGGTCGTTACGTTACACAAAAGACGCCCTCTGGGGCGAATGGTGGCGGTGGGTGCTCCTGGTCATCCTATCGCTCATCCAGACGTTCACGCTCTTTTTAGTCCCGCTCTACAGCGGCTACCTTGTCCGGGTGCTCTCCGGCCGGCGGCCCGCCCCGGACGTGAACCAGTGGGGCAGGCTCTTTGTTGACGGATGGAAGCTGAACATCATCACTCTGATCTACCTGATCCCGGTAATCCTGGTCCTAGCCGTCTTTGGGGGAATTGCAGCCATCTCAGCCATAGCGGCAAAGGGGCTGGATAACCCCGATGTATGGGCATCGGCCGTCGCGGCAGCCGTCACCGGGATCGTGATCGCAAGCATCCTCTGGATCATTATATCGTTCATATCCATGCTTGCCGTCGTCCGGTTTGCCCACACGGGGAGATTCTTCCAGGCGTTCAGCTTCGGGGCGATCTTCTCTCATATCGGGCGAATAGGATGGGGTGCCTGGATCCTTGTGGTCATCATCCTCGCGCTCATCGGCCTCGTCTACGCGGTTGTAACCGGGCTCATCACCTCGATACCCATCCTCGGCTGGATCATCAACCTCTTCCTCGGGGTGGCCTACGGCATTTTCCATGCCCGCTATCTTGTTGAGGCCTATGAGAGCGTCCCGGCGCCGGGATAAGATTACATTTTTTGGTGCAATATCGGTCTTCCTCTGCAGGGAGAACTGCACCATTTACCGATTCATGAAAAGAATTAGTCAATGAACCTGGAGGTATCCTCGCCGGTATTCATCCTTGTGGCAGAGGTGCATGCATCGACGTTCCCGATGAGCCGCCGGAAAGTCGATCGGGATAAAGAGTGATAGAGTACAGGGCACGTCCAAACTATCCATGATACATCTGACCAAATCCAGAGAGGAATAAGGACAGAATTGCGGCGATGACTAGACTCCTCTGGTGAACGATGCTGCCAGTTCTGGCCGGGTCGCCTGGATCGCGACCGGGACGGCCTACAGAATCCCTTCAACCCAACTTCCGCCCTGTCCTAGGCTCTAAACGCCACCTCGCTGTGATTTCGGGATAGTTTTTCTGCACCTCAGTTGACCAATTTGAACCGAAAATATTGCTCATTTTCCATAAAAATTGGCATAATGGAGAGGGCTATGGCAACACTTTTATATCATCCTGTCTCAGGGTAAATCATAGGGGTTATACCTATGGACGTTGGAAACATGCTGAGCGATTCGTTCGGCTATGCAAAAGACGCAGTCTGGGGAAAGTGGGTCCAGTGGATCCTGCTTATCATCAGCACGATCATATTCCCGCTCATCATGGGATATATGGTCCGCATTTATAGTGGTGTGAAGCCGGCTCCCGAGATGGGGAACTGGGTGAAGACATTCATAGACGGCCTGAAACTCTGGATCATCGGGATCATCTATGCCATCCCGATATTCATCGTCATGGCCATCTTCATGGTGCCGATATTCATGGCAGCTGACAGCGGAGACGCCATGCTCGCCCTCGGGTCGCTGGGCATCGGACTCATCGTCATGCTCATCGTAGGAATCATTATCACGCTGGTCTCGGCGATCGGTATGATCCGGTTCGCGCGAAAGGACAGCATGGGCCAGGCATTTGCCTTCGGCGCTATCCTTGAGCACATCGGAAAGATCGGCTGGGTGAACTACATCGTCGCCCTCATCGTCCTCTGGATCGTCGGGATTGTCTTTGGCGTCATCGTCGCCTTGCTGAGTTTCATCCCGATCATCGGCGGACTGATCGCACTGTTCCTGTCCCCGGTCTGGGCGATCTTTGCGGCACGGTATATGACCCTGATCTACGAGAGCGCCCCGGCACCGGCGTAAAAATCTATTCTTTTTTGACTGCGGTCACATACTGCGTCTCCTCTGTATTTCCAGATCATCGCTCTGATGACTCTGATACGCTTCTCAAGGACCAACAGTTTCAGAGAGGCATTCAACATCGGTGCCATCGTCGCGGCAATCCTCGTCGAACCGTTTGCAGCAGTATTCGTGACGAGGTACTACATCCTCATCTATGACAGCGCGGCAGCACCTGCCTAAACAATCCTCTTTTTTTTGTGAAATCCCGCTCAAATTGGCGTTCATCTATCGCCCTCCTCCGTAAGAACTTCGCAGTCTTGAGGCAGAACCTCCCCTTTGCCTGACCGGGAGCTCCCGGCAGGCACGCTCCAAGGCCAGCATCCCCGCCATGAACGGACATACCGGGGCGCTCTAGCCCCGTCCGGATATCATCTTTCGGCATTTGAGTGATTATACAAGGATTACTGCATACTTCTTCAGAAACGAACGATATCTAACCAGATAAATCCAGCATATTTATATACAGTATTCTCACATCTACTCGTAGGTAAATCCTATGGACTACGGAACTGCAATCTCCAGGTCATTTGAGTATACCAAGGATGCCCTGGTGGGAAAATGGATGCGGTGGGTCATCCTGGCGGTCCTGTCAATCGTGCAGGGGCTTACGCTCTCTCTGGTCCCGCTCCTTAACGGCTACGCCGTGCGGGTGCTTGCAGGGAAGACGCCGGCTCCTGAAGTCGACGGATGGGGCAAACTCTTCATCGACGGATGGAAGTTGAACATTATCGCGCTGATCTATATGCTCCCGGCGATCATCATCTTCGCGGTATTCGGCGGGTTTGCTATCATCAGTGCCGCGGCAAACGAGGCCACCGGCGGCGACCCGACGGCAGCAGTGCTGAGTCTCCTCGGGGGTTCCCTGCTTGCAGCGCTCATCGCGATCATCCTCGCGTTCATTGCCCTGTTTGCTATCATGCGGTTCGCCCACACGGACAGCCTCGGTGAGGCGTTCAACTTTGGTGCAATCTTTGCGCACATCGGCAAACTCGGGTGGGGAACCTGGATCATCGCGGTCATCGTCCTTCTCATCATCGCACTCATCTACGGGTTTGTGGTCGGCCTCCTTTCCATGATACCCTTGATCGGGTGGCTCATCGTCCTCTTCCTCAACGTGGCGTTTACCGTCTTCTACGCACGGTACCTTGCCCTGGTTTACGAAGAGACATCTGCTCCGATGTAAGTCGGAGGAACCCTTTCTTTTTCCCCGCCTGCAGGGCCGCGATCAGGCCGGGGCAGGTCACTTGCAACCACTCACCGTTATAAACAGTCTTTCATTCCGTCATCACCTTTTACGAACAAAACGGCATGTTTTTCCCCAAAACAGTAGGACGCTATCGTCATATCCGGTGACACACATGGATTGCATGCGCCTACTCAGCGCCTCCTTCGACTACACGAAGGAAGCCCTCTGGGGCAGGTGGATCCGCTGGTTCCTCCTGCTCATCGCCTCGATCATATTCCCGCTCATCTACGGCTACAGCGTACGGGTCATGAGCGGCGCAAAGCCTGAACCCGAGTTCGAAGGCTGGATCAGGCTCTTTATCGACGGCATCAAACTGCTCGTCATATCGATCGTCTACTCGATCCCGCTCATAATCCTCATGCTCCTTCCACTGGTGCTCTACCTCACCCCGGTCTCGACGACAACGACCCCGGCGGGGGCGAGCTCCGGCGGGCTCATCGACCCGGGGCTTGGCATCTTCGTGGCTCTCGCCTTCTTCGTCATCTGTATCCTCGCCGTCATCGTCCTCGGCATTCTTGCGACGTTTGCGGTGGTCCGGTTCGCCCGCACGGGGAGGATGCGCGAGGCCTTCAGGTTCAGGGCCATCCTTGCACACATAAAAAGGATCGGGTGGCTCAATGTCTTTGTCGCTCTCCTCGTTCTGACGGTCGTCATCACGGTTGCGCAGGTCATCCTATCCCTGATCCCGATCATCGGCTGGCTCCTCTTCTTCCTCCTGACACCGGCGTTTATCATCTTCGCCTCCCGCTACCTCGCTCTCCTCTATGAGAGCGCCCCGGCGCCGGTGTAATATCTCTCATTTCTTTTTCTTGTCCTCCAAATGCCCAACATTTAAGTAACGGTGTCGCCAAATGTTATGGCGGTGGAACCCACTATGAGTGATTGTTTTATTTGGTGAATCGATCCGCTTTTTTGACACTACCTTACGGGACGGCGAACAGACACCCGGTGTCTCTCTCACGCCGGACGCAAAGCTTGAGATTGCGACGCACCTTGCCGAGGTTGGCGTACACGTCATCGAGGTCGGCTCTGCGGCCGCCTCTCTCGGGGAGCGCGAATCCATCCGCGCCATCGCCGACGCCGGGCTTTCGGCCGAGTGCTGCACCTACGTCCGGGCTCTTCCCGGGGACATCGATCTCGCCGCCGATGCCGGTGCCGACTCTGTGCACCTCGTTGTACCGGTGAGCGATCTCCATATCAGCAAGAAGCTTCGAAAGACCCGCGACGAGGTCTCCGAGATGGCCTGGAGCGCCGTCGAGTACGCGAAGGAGCGCGGGCTCATCGTCGAACTCTCCGGGGAGGACGCGTCCCGCGCCGACCAGGCGTTTCTTGCGGAGGTCTTCCGCGAAGGAGTGGAACGGGGTGCCGACCGGCTCTGCTTCTGCGACACCGTCGGGCTCCTCACCCCCGAGCGGGCGGCCGCGATGATACCGCCGCTCTGCTTTGCCCCGCTCTCGATCCACTGCCACGACGACCTGGGGTTTGCGCTCGCAAACACCGTCGCCGCCCTCAGGGCGGGGGCGACCGCTGCCCACGTCACCGTCAACGGCCTCGGCGAGCGGGCGGGGAACACCTCTCTCGAGGAACTGGTGATGGCGCTCGAGGTTCTCTACGGGGTCGATACCGGGATTAAGACCGAAGAACTCTACCACCTCTCGACCCATGTCTCCCGGCTGACCGGGGTGCCGCTCCCGACCAACAAGCCGATCGTCGGAGAGATGGCCTTCACCCACGAGAGCGGGATCCATGCCCACGGGGTGATGCGGGACGCAAGCACCTACGAACCCATCCGGCCGGAGCAGGTGGGCCGAAAGCGCCGCATCGTCCTCGGGAAGCACTCGGGGTCGGCGGCGGTCGAGGCCGCGCTCCATGACATGGGGTATACCCCGAATGCGGCGCAGCTTGCCGAGATCGTTGCCCGGATCAAGCAGATCGGGGATGCCGGAGTGCGGATAACCGACGCAGACATCATGGCGATCGCCGATACGGTGATGGAGATCGAGTTTAAGCCCTGTATCGAACTGCGCCAGTTCACCATCGTCTCGGGGAGCAACGCGATGCCGACCGCCTCGGTGACGATGCTGGTTCACGGCGACGAGATCACCGGAGCCGCAGTCGGGACCGGGCCGGTGGATGCGGCGATCCGCGCGCTCCAGCGATCGGTTGCAGCGGTCGGAAACATAAGACTCGACGAATACCGCGTGGATGCCATAACCGGCGGCACAGATGCCGTCGTTGACGTAACGGTCAAACTCAGCAGGAACGGGAAGACCGTGACCTCGCGGGGTGCCCGGACCGACATCATCATGGCCAGCGTCGAAGCAGTTATCGCCGGAATGAACAGACTACTCAGGGAAGAGCATGAAAACCGGAGCCAGGACTCTGATTGACGCGCTGCAGCGTGAAGGGGTGGACACCATATTCGGCTACCCCGGTGGCGTAGTGTTGCCGATCTACGATGAACTCTACGATTCGTCGATCCGGCATATTCTGGTAAGGCATGAGCAGGCAGCGGCGCACGCGGCCGACGGGTACGCGCGTGCAAGCGGCCGCGTAGGCGTATGCCTTGCCACCTCCGGCCCCGGCGCGTGCAACCTGGTTACAGGGATCGCGACGGCGTATATGGACTCCATTCCTATCGTGGCGCTCACCGGTCAGGTGCCCACCGGCCTCCTCGGGAACGATGCGTTCCAGGAGTCGGACATCACCGGGATCACGATGCCGGTGACGAAGCACAACTATCTGGTCAAAGATGCCAACGATCTCGATCGCATCGTTCAGGAAGCCTTCTACATCTCCCGGACCGGACGGCCCGGTCCGGTGCTGATCGATCTCCCCAAAGACGTCAGCACGAGCGAGGTGAGGAACAGCAAACCCGTCCCGGAGACAGTCTCCCTCCGCGGTTACCAGCCCACCTATCAGGGGCATATCCGCCAGATCGACAAGGCGATAGACCTTATTGCAAGAGCGGAGCGCCCGCTCGTCTATGCCGGCGGGGGCGTGATCCTCTCGGGGGCATCTGCCGAACTCCTGCAGTTCATCGAGACGGCAGGGATCCCCATCACGACGACCCTGATGGGGCTCGGCGCCGTCCCCGGCGATCACCCGCTCAACCTCGGGATGCTCGGGATGCACGGCACCCAGCCCGCGAACTACGCGGTGACGGAGTGCGACCTCCTGATAGCCATCGGCGTCCGGTTCGATGACCGGGTGACGGGCAAGATTGAGTCCTTCGCGCCGAACGCGGCGGTCATCCATATCGATATCGACCCGGCCGAGATCGGGAAGAACAAGGTCGTCGATGTCCCGATCGTGGGTGACGTCAAAGCTGTCCTCCAGGCGATCCTCCAGCGGATGCAGAAGCGCGGTGATACGGCGGGCTGGGTCAGTCGGGTCAGCGCCTGGAAGACGCAGTACCCCCTCCGCTACCGCGATGACGGCCACCTTCGCCCGCAGTACGTCATCCAGGAACTCAGCGACATCTTGAACGGCGAGGGTATCATCACAAGCGAGGTCGGCCAGAACCAGATGTGGACCGCGCTCTACTACTGCTTCAAGAAACCCCGGACCTGGATCACCTCGGGGGGCCTTGGGACCATGGGCTACGGCTTCCCGGCAGCCATCGGCGCTCACTTCGCCCGGCCGGATACGCCGGTCGTCGATGTTGCAGGCGACGGGAGTTTCCAGATGAATATCCAGGAACTCGGGACGGTGGCGCAGTATAACATCCCCGTCAAGGTCGTGATCCTGAACAACATGTACCTCGGGATGGTGCGTCAGTGGCAGGAGCTCTTCTACGACCGCCGTTACTCCTACACGGAGCTCCCGCCGGTGGACTTCGTGAAGATCGCAAACGCCTACGGCGTCGAGGGGATCCGGGTCGAGGAGAAGGCCGACGTCCGGGAGGCACTCGAGACAGCGCTTGCCACCGACGGGCCGTTCGTCCTTGACTTCAGGATCGAGCGGGAGGAGAACGTCTTCCCCATGGTTCCTGCGGGTGCCGCCATCAACGAGATGATCGGGGTGAGGCAGGGATGAAATCGCATACGCTGAGCGTCCTTGTCGAGAACCGGGCGGGTGTCTTGAGCAGGGTCGCCGGAATGTTCTCGCGTAGGGGGTTCAATATCGAGAGTCTCGCCGTCGGGACCTGCGAGGAGCCCAACATGAGCCGGATCACGATTGTCGTGAACGGTGATGACCGCGTCATCGAGCAGGTGATGAAGCAGACCAACAAACTCATCGACGTCATCAAGGTCTCGGACCTGACGGAGCGCGAGAGCGTGGAGCGGGAACTTGCGCTCATCAAGGTTGCTGCTGAATCAGGCACATCCCGTGCCGAGATCCTCCAGATCGCCGATATCTTCCGGGCCCAGGTCGTGGATGTCGGGTCAAAGACCCTGATCCTCCAGGTGACCGGGGATACGGAGAAGATCGACGCATTGGAGAAACTCCTGCGCCAGTACGGCATCAAAGAACTCGTCCGCACTGGTAAGATCGCACTCCTCCGGGGTGCAAAGACCGTTAAGAGTTCCAAATGACTCCTTTTTTGATGTGATCGAACTGACCATCCATCGGGGTAGTCTCCCGGTTCCCCGGCGATCGTGTTATATGTTAGCACGCCACATAGTGTCATAGCATGTTCTTCGGGTTACCTACTCATACGGCCCTCATCGTGGGCGGTGCGACTCTCTTTGCCGTCGTATTGCTCACCCTCTGGGGCCTCCGGTTCAGGGAGGCCGCTTGAATGGCGGATATAGCAACGCTCGTCCTGATCGCGCTCTACTTTATTGTGCTCATCGGCATCGGGAACTGGGCCTCGAAGAAGATCCACAACACCGAGGACTACATCCTCGCAGGCAGATCGCTCGGGTTCTGGGTCTTCACGATCCTGATCGTCTGCTCGATCTGCAGCGGGATGACCCTGCTCGGTGTGAGCGGCTTTGGGTACACATCAGGCTGGCCGGGGATATGGGAACAGATCTTTGTCCCGCTCGCAGCCTCGTTCTGCATCATCTTCTTTGGGGTGAAGCTCAACGCCATTGGAAAAGAGCGGGGTTACCTGACTGTCCAGGACTATCTCGCCGAACGGTTCGAGAGCCCGCGGGCGCTCCGGGGTCTCTCGGCCATCTCCGGGATCGTCGTCTCGCTGATCTACCTCGTCGGGCAGTACGCCGCGATCAGCATCGTGCTGGTCTGGCTCTTCGGTATCCCGCACTGGCAGGCGCTCCTCATCGCCGGGGTCATCATCACCGCTTACACGGTCGTCGGCGGGCTCTATGCGGTCTCCTGGACGACCCTCTTCCAGGGCGGGATCCTGATCCTCGGCGTCCTCCTGATGGCGCCGCCGGTCATCATGAGTGCCGGCGGGCTTGAGCATATCAACACAGTTCTTACCGGGATCGACCCGAACTTCGTCGAGCCCTGGTACCCGACTGCCTACGCTTCATACGCCTACACGACGCCGGAGTTCCTCTTCTCGTTTGCGATCCTCCTGATGGTCGGCCTTGCCTGCGCACCGCACGTCATCAACAACGTCCTCGCTGCAAAAGAGGCACGTTACTTCAAGTGGGCGCCCCTTGTGGCGTTCGCCATCTACGCGGTCATCATGTTCCTCGTGAAGTTCACCGGATTTGCCGTCCGCTCGCTCGTTGAGGAGGAGACGCTCGTCCTCCCGGACGCCGTGAACGCCCAGGACTTCGCCTTCATCGCCGGCGTCGAGTACGCGATACCGAACGTGGCGCTCTGGGCGTTCTTCGCGGTGATCGTCCTTGCGGCGGTGATGTCGACGACCGACCGGCTGATGCTCACCGTCGGCACCTCGTTCGCGTGGGACGTCTACAAGAACATTCTCCGCCCCTCGGCGTCCGACAGAGAGGTGCTCCTCGTCTCGAAGGTCGCGATCGTCCTCGGGGCCGGCGGTACACTCATCCTTGCTATCAATCCTCCTGAGATGCTCGCCTGGCTGATCTGGATGGGCATCGGGGTGATGCTCGCGACGTTCGCGGTCCCGCTGCTCGCCGGGCTCTACTGGCGCGGCGCGACCGGAGAGGGAGCGATCGCGAGCATGGCGGTCGGGCTCGTCTCTTCCGGCATCTTCGGCTACTGGCACCAGTTCGTGGCGAAGCTCCCCGTGCACTTCAGCCTCTACGCGCTCATCTGCTCGCTTCTCGCCATGGTCGTCGTCAGCCTCATGACCGCCCGGAACTCCGAGGACGTACTCGACGGCACCCGGACCGGCTGGTTCATCCAGTCGCCAGCCCTCCCGTCACAGGCCGCAAGCCCCGGAGAGACCTGGTTTGCCGACCGGGACGCAGCCCGCCGGCAGTGACGGGGGAACGCATCCCCGCTTTCTTTTTTAGCCAAGTTCAAGCGCTATTCACAACCTCGACGATGCGGCGGCTCGCCGCGGCGGATGCAGAACATGGTGCAATTGCTGGCCGGATCCAGCGGGGTGCCGCACCGAGGTGAGGAGGCGCTACAGGCGCCTGGAGATCACGGTTGCGGATATACAGGCACAGGCGGGGAGCGAACCCCGTGCATAATCCCTATTCGTTCTGCTGCCGTCAGCTCCATTCTATTTGGCCAGCGGCATGATCTCGACCGGTGGGATATGCCCCCCTCGCCATCACCACCATGTTCTGGCAAAGATCAGACCCTCGCACATGCTCCGGCCACTGCAGAACCGGTGGTACACCCGAACACTCACCCCGCGTTCCCGGCCTAATTTCACTGAATTTTCAGCCCAATATGCAGCAATCGCGGAGAACAGATGGTCAACCATATATGGCATCGGCAGTAAACCCTATAAGCGTGAAAACGGCGGTACTGGGTGGCGGTCTCACCGGGATTACGCTGGCCCGCCTGCTCCATGAACAGGGCGAGGATGTGGTTGTTCTCGAACAGAATGTAACAATCGGGGGGCTCTGCCGCTCGAGGAGTGAGTCGGGTTTCACGTTTGACATTGGGGGCTCGCACATCATCTTCTCCCGTGACACGGAAGTCCTCTCATTCATGCTCTCGGTCCTCGGCGAGAACGCCGATCGACGAAAGCGGAATACAAAGATTCTCTATAAAGACCGCTACGTAAAGTATCCCTTCGAGAACGGTCTCTACCAACTGCCCGACGAAGACCGTTTCTTCTGCATCAACGAGTTCGTCAAAAACCTCATCGCCGTCGAGAAGGGCGAGGTTCCGCCGCCCACGAACTTTGCCGAGTGGATCACCTATACCTTCGGCCGGGGGATTGCCGAGTGCTACATGCTCCCCTACAATCAGAAAATCTGGAACTATCCGGCCGATCGGATGTCGCACCACTGGGTTGAGGGGCGCATACCCCGCCCTCCGGTCGAGGATATCATCAAATCAGCCATCGGGATCGAGACCGAGGGCTATGTTCATCAGGCGGTCTTCTCCTACCCGATCGAAGGCGGGATCGAGGCGCTGGTCCGGGCCATTGCAGAACCGATCCTCCCGGCCGTCCGGACAGGGTTTCGCGTCGCCTCAATCCGTGAAGAAGACGGGGGATTTGCTATCAGCGATGGCAACGAGGTCATCCACGCCGACCGCCTGATATCGACCATCCCGCTCCAGAACCTGCTCCCCAGTCTAGCGGACGTCCCGGCCGAGGTACAGGCGGCCTGCGACGCCCTCCGCTATAACTCGCTATGCTCGGTCTTCATCGGGCTTGCAGGGGAGGTCCCGGATATCTCGTGGCTTTACATCCCCGATCCGGCGACGGGCCTCTTCAACCGGATCTCGTTCCCCTCAAACTATAGTACTAAAGTCGCTCCCCCGGGCCACTCCTCGATCCTCGCCGAGATCACCTACAACGACGGGGACGCGGTCTCGAGGATGTCCGATGCCGAGATCATCGAGCATACCGTCACCTCCCTTGTAGCCGCAGGGATAATCCCCTCGAAGGATGCGGTCGTCTACACCGGTCTTGAGCGACAGAAGTTCGCCTACGTCGTCTATGATATCGATTACCTCCGAAACATCGCGATTGTCCGGGAGTTCTGCCGGGAGCGGGGCATCAACCTCGTCGGCCGGTTCTCGCAGTTCGAATACCTTAACATGGATGGCTGCATCAGGAGCGCGATTGACTTCGTGGGGGCAAACCGATGAAGGTCAATATATTCGTCGAAGATTTCCGGTTTCTTCGGTATATCGGGTGCGCAACGGCTGCAAGGACGCTGTACAACCACCTTGCCCGTCTCCCCGATATGGAGGTCTCCCGAAACCAGTATCTCGGCGATTTTGACCTGACTCACTACCATACCTTCGGGCCCTGGGCGATGTATCACCTGAAGTTCACCAATGGCGTAAAGGTTCTGACCGCTCACTCAACCCCTCGCCTGAATGACGGGAATGTCGCCTTCGCAAAGAGGATCAACACTGTATATCCGAAAATCTACCGGCAATTCGACCATATCATCACGATCTCGGAGCCCTGCCACCGGGAGGTCGAGCAGCTCGTCCCCGAGATCCCAAAGACCCTCATTCCAAACGGCATCGACCGGGAGTACTTCAAACGGGACAACAAAAAGCGCAGACTCTTTCGCAATGAGTATGGGATCGATCCCGACCAGAAAGTGGTCCTCTCCGTCGGCCAGCAGACCCCGCGGAAGGGCATCTATGACTTCCTCAAACTTGCCAACCAGCACCCTGATATGACCTGGGTCTGGGTGGGCGGGTTCCCCTACGGGACGCTCTCAAAGGACTATGCGAAGATCCAGATGCTCAAGACCCACTGCCATGAGAATGTCATCTTCACCGGGGTCATCGATGACATCTCCCGGGCATACAGCGGGGCGGACGTCTTCTTCATGCCGTCCCATGCCGAGACGTTCGGTCTTGTGATCGTCGAGGCTCTCTCGGCCGGTCTCCCGGTCATCGCCAGAGATATCTTTGAGTTCCGGGAGATATTTGGGGATTCTGTCCTCTTTTTCTCCGATGTTGGCGAGGCGCAGGACCTCCTTACTGACGATGCAACCCTCCGACGCTGTGCAGCGAAAGCCCGTGCCTCAACCGAGGGCTACGACATCACGCTTATAGCAAAACGGCATCAAGAGTTATACAAGGAGTTGATCGAGGGATGATCTCCGTCGTCGTTCCAACCTATAACGAAGAGCAGAACATCGAGCGCTGCCTGCGGTCCCTTGCCGACCAGACGGTGCCGAGGGAGACGTACGAGATCATCGTCGTCGACGGAAACTCGAAAGACAGGACCCGAGAACTGGCCAAGCCTCTTGCGGATAAGGTTTTTATCCAGACGAGCAAGCGGGTCGGCGGGGCGCGAAACGATGGGGCAATGGCCGCAAAAGGCGATATTATCGCCACGACGGATGCCGATTGCATCCTTCCCCGAGACTGGATAGAGCGGATCGAGAGAAACTTTGCGGAGCGCCAGATCGTGCAGCTTTACGGTACGGTCTATCCGATCGAGGATACCTTCCGCAACCGGCTCTCACTCATGGGCGCAAACGCCTTCTCGCGCTTCGGCTACTACACCCGGACGATATACTTCACGCTCGGGTGCAACACGGCCTTCGACCGGGATGCGTTCTTCCAGGCCGGGATGTACCGGTGCATCGATGCCGGGGACGACCTTGAGATCGCGCAGAGGATGCGCAAACTCGGGAAGGTCTACCTCGATCCCCGCCTGAAGGTCGGGTTCTCGATGCGGCGCTACCAGCAGTTCGGGACTATCAAGTCGCTCTGGGAGTGGTTGTATATCGTTCTTCGCGGCGGCGAGGCAAGCGGTGCGACCTACTCACGGCGGGAGTATAAGTAAGCGTGGAGACCAAACGACCTATCCCTGAGATCTTCGCTGAGGTGGTGCACCGGTCCGATAACTGCGAGTTTGCCCGCCGCCTCGGGATGGTGGTCACCGAGATCGCCGATGGGTGCGTCCGGGTGACGATGCCGACTGCAGGGATGAAGAACGGTCACGGCACAGTCCACGGGGGCGCAATCTTTGCCATCGCTGACCATGCCTTCGGCATCGCCGGAAACCTGGATGAGGTGGAAGAGACGGGGCTCTCGGCTCATATCCGCTACTTCTCTCCGCCAGCAGGGGGGACGCTTGAGGCGGTCGCCCGCAGGGTCGCGGAGACTGAGAGGACATCAGTGTATGCCGTGGATGTCTACTCAGACGGCCGCCCTGTTGCCTCGTTTGAGGGGATCGGGTTCAAGGTCGGCGCTCAAATGAAGCGGGCGTGATCGGCCTACGTATCTTCCCGCCCGTTTTATCGCCCTATAGGGCCAATATCCTTTGGATGAAACTGCTCTTCGAACTCTCCGGTGAGCACCCCGATCTTCCGGTTGCGGAACTGGAGTGCGTGGGCACCGTGCTTGACCGGCGGATCCAGGTCGCGGTTGCCGAATGTCCGGACCCGGGAGCCGCCCGACGACTTGCCCTGACGCATGTGGTGATGGAGTACCTTGGGGAGTGCGAGCCCACCCATGATGCATTTGTCTCTCTCCTCCGCGATCTTGCCATCCAGACCGAGAAACCATTTGCCGGCCGGGTGAAGATGATCCAGGGGAGCCGGATGGATGTCGCCCGGCTCGAGGTGGAACGGCTGATCGGGAGCCTGATCGTCGGCCCGGTGTCGCTTCGTGAGCCGGTCGAGGAGTACCGCGCCGTCGTATCGGAGGACCGTTGTTACTTCGGCCGCGTCATAATGCAGATCGATCGGGGGGCGTTTGATGTTCGGAATCCCATGCGCCGGCCATTCTTTCATCCCGGCGTCATGATGCCCCGGATGGCCAGGGCACTCGTCAATATCTCCCTTGCTGCCCCTGGGGATTGGGTCTACGACCCCTTCTGCGGCACCGGCGGGATCCTCCTTGAGGCCCGGGAGATCGGCGCCCGGATACTCGGGAGCGACTTCGACCCTGCAATGGTTGCCGGCTACCGGCAGAACCTCCCGAACTCGGATGTGCTGATCGCCGACGCCACCGCGGTCCCGGTCTGCGACCATGCCATCGACGCGGTCGTGACCGATCTCCCCTACGGTCAGTCCGTCCGGATCCGGGCCGAGAGCATGGACAGACTCTACGACGGCTCGCTCGCGGAGATCCGGCGGATCCTCAAGCCCGGGAGGCGCGCGATCGTCGTCACGCATCGCGATATCACGGATATCGCCGCCCGCCACTTCACCGTCCTGCAGGAGCACGAGCAGCGGGTCCACAAGAGCCTGACCCGCCGGATCCTGGTGCTTGCGTGACGGTGCCGACCCTGATTTTTATGAGGTGGGCCGGCAAACTTCATACGTGGAAATAAATTTTAAACGCTATGGCCTTTACCTCATCCGGTGGCAACTCTCGACCCCGATCCTTGCCGGGGTGCTCGCGCTGCTCGGGGGCCTTGGGGCGCTTGCCGCCACCATCATTGCAAACCTCATCGGCGGCCTCATCTTCTTCTGGGTCGACCGGTTCATCTTCACCTCCGAGTCGCTCGCCGCACAGTGGGAGGTCAAGGAGGAGGTCCGGTGCGTGGACTGCGGGAAGGTTGCCCGGGGCTACCGCCTGGTGAAGGCGGAGAACTACGACAAAACAAGAGATCCCGCCCCCGAGTTCCGGTGCGAGGAGTGCTCGAAGAGGAAGTCGGAGGAACTCCGGAGAAAGGGGATTAAATTCTGATGTGGGGGCATAAGAGGGCCAGCAAATCTTGTTAGGTCGTTCTGCAGCACAACGCTACGTCTTTCTTTTAGATGTGTCTGCAGGTGATGGGTCTGTGTACGGATTTCGAGGGGGCATCGCAATTGGGGGGAGGGGCTGACGGGGAGTGCGATGATCCGAAGGACCGGAGCTCGAGCACCGTTAGGTGCGAGGTGCGAGCG
Organism: Methanoculleus thermophilus; assembly: GCF_001571405.1. NCBI lineage: Archaea > Methanobacteriati > Methanobacteriota > Methanomicrobia > Methanomicrobiales > Methanomicrobiaceae > Methanoculleus > Methanoculleus thermophilus. The sequence goes on from NZ_BCNX01000017.1 coordinate 20,786, forward strand.
AAGCGAGCTTGAGAAACTCGAAGAGTTTCGAGGAACGAAGGGCGGAACGCCCTGAGTTCGAGCACCGTTAGGTGCGAAGGGGGTTCGCCCCCCCTCCCCTGTCCCCACCCCCACATGGCGATAGCCCCCACGGTCCAGTGTACTGGGTTAAGTTTGGTATTCCCGATTCTTCTGTCACAACCTTATACCCCACGTCAGGACCACACAGCCCGACCATGCCGTCCGGTCCTGTCCAGCGCCCGCGGGCGAACCGCAAGTGGGAATACTGCAGTTCGGAGATGAACCCGGTTTCGTGATCATTCCCGCGGATACGGCTCGTCTCCAGAGCAGTCCATCCACCTCACCGCGATTGCAGCCGCGGAGGACGAACACCGTGCAGGTCTCCGGTTGTTCGCCGGGAACAGTCACTTTAATGAGATCTCCATCTACCCTACATCCCCTTGAGGGTGAAGAAGATGGCAGAAATACGAAAGTACGTCAACCCGCCCGCCGCCGAAGTGATATGCGAGTTCCGGTTTCCCGAGGATCTCCCCTGGGATATGACCTATCCCGGCATGCTCTATGCCCACTTAAAAGACGCATACCCAAAACGGGACCAGCGCTACGTGCGCGAGGTGGTCATGCTCCTTGGTCCAGAGGGGCTCCGCGAGGAGATTGTCGTCAGCGAACGGTCGATCTTTCTTACCGAGGACGAGGGCTGTGCCGTCCAGGTCGGCCCCCGCCTCCTCTCGGTGAGTTGCCAGAGGCCGTACGTCCATTGGGAGGCATTCTCGGAGAAGATCCTCGTGGGCTTCGACCGGTTCCGGGAGGTCATCAGTATCGATGCTATCGGGACGATGAACCTGCGCTACGTCAACCTCATAGAGATCCCCGAACGCGAGGTGACACTCTCGGACTACTTCGCCTTCTACCCGACCCTTCCACCGGAGCTGCCACGGGTCCCGGCGGGGTTCATCACCGGGTGCGAGTTCGCGTTCCACGACAACCGCGACAACTGCCGGGTGGAACTTACCGACGCTGTGCCCGAGTCGACGGAGAACAATGCCTTCCTCCTGAATATCGACTACTACCTGACAGAGGGAGAGAGCATCCCACTGGACGGGGTCGCGGACTGGCTGGAGATTGCCCACACGCACGTGCGGGATATCTTTGAGGCCTGCATTAAGGACCCCCTGCGCGACCTCTTCGTCCTCCGGGAGGAGGCAGCAGCGCCAGCACGGTGAGGGTGAATCTCATATGGGCGATATTGTCCGCCGGAAATGGATGAAGATGATGGATGCCCATGCCGGCGAGGTAGAGGAGGTCTACGGGGGGCCGGTCGGGCTCATCTGGGAGATGCTCGCGGGCGAGGATGCCGACGGAGATCTCGACGTACTTGCAGAACGGGCGGGACTGGCCCCGGGGACCCGGGTGCTCGCCCTCCTCCCGGGCCCGGGGGGCCCTGCCAGGCATATTGCGCGTGAGCACGGTGCGACCGTGATCGGGCTTGTCGCGCTGCCGCAGATGGTCGATCTGGCGGTCAAAAAGAATGAAGAGGCCGGTCTTGCCGCCCTGGTCGACTTCCAGCAGGGGAACGCTCTTGAAATGTCGTTTAAGGACGGAATCTTCGACGCAGTCTGGGGCGAGGATGCGTGGTGCTACGTGAGGGATAAAGACCGAATGATCCGCGAGGTCTATCGGGTCTTAAAGCCAGGGGGCACGCTTGCGTTCGCCGACTGGGTGCAGACCGGGCCGATGAACGACGAAGAGTGGCACACCCAGAATACCTTCCGGGCCTTCCCCTACTTTGAGACCCTCGAGAGTTACGCGGGACTCCTTGAGCGGAATGGATTCTCCATCATAGACCTGGGCGATCTCCCCGGCGACTCCACACAAAAGATCTGCAAGATCCGGGAGAGGCTCGAGAATGACCTGAGGGATAGCATCGTCGGGCTCTTCGGGGAGGAGGCATACAAGGATGCCCTGAAAGGGCTTGACCTCTGGGCGATGGCGGCCGACCGGGGGCTCGTCGGCCGCGCGTGGCTGCTCGCGGGGAAGCCGTAGGGTATGACCGCAGGCAGGACTGATCGGTGGACGCTGCCCGACCTTGATGCGGCGATTCAGCGTTGCCGGATGCAGAACGACCGGGGTATCCGGTGCATCCTCGCACCCCTCGGCGAGTATGCGAGAAGCGAGCGGCAGGTCAGGGAGAACCTGGAGCGCTCTTTTGCCGCGATAGCCGCGATCGACGAGCAGGAATTGGACGCATCCCTCACCGTGAAGATGACCGCGCTCGGAGCCCTCATCGACCGGAACGCTGCCCGCGATCTCCTACTTCGGCTCTCCCGCGGGGCGTATGAACGCGGCATCGGGTTTGAGGCGGATATGGAGGGGCGGGGATTTGTGGAAATGACGGTCGAGGCCGCTATCGCTTCCGCTCGGGAGGGGGTGCCGGTGACGCTCGCTCTCCAGGCCTCCCTCGACCGTACTCCGGGCGACCTGGAGCGCATCGTCCGTCACGGCATCCGGCCCCGCCTGGTGAAAGGCGTCTATCCCGGGGATACCGACGACCCAAGCGAGGTTCGGGAGCGCTTTCGTGCGCTTGCAGCGGGACTCCTCGAGCGGGGCGTGCCGTTCTCGGCCGGAACCCATGACCCGGATCTGGTAGCGTGGCTGCTCGAGGATACGACCGGAGTGGTTGAGTTCGCGTTTCTCATGGGGCTTTCAGACGAGACGAAACTTCGGTTCGCAGAAGTTGGCAGGGCAGTTGCAGAATACGTGCCTTTCGGAGAGCAGGCGGATGTCTATATCGCCCGGCGCGAGGCCTACCTCACGAGGCTGGCGGCAGAAGGGCGGATGTCGGTGCCCTGACTCTTCATCACCACCCCTTCCGTCTCGGCCAGGATGCCCGGGCTTGAGTACCTCCTCAGGCATACTCGATCGCCTCCTGGCACGGGGTCGAGTACGGGTTCTGCCCGGTCCAAGGGTATAAAAGGATCGAATCCAATCTTGCGCACCAACTCAGGGGGTGGTGGATGATCCAGGTGCGGGGGAGCGGTATACTCCTGCATATCACGTCCCTGCCGTCAGAGTACGGCATCGGGGACTTCGGTCCGGCGGCATACCGGTTCGTGGAGGCGCTGGAGCAGGCCCGGCAGCACTACTGGCAGATCCTGCCGCTCAACCCGACACAGGCCGGATATGCTCATTCTCCCTACTCCAGCCCATCTGCGTTTGCCCTAAATACCCTCCTCATCAGCCCCGAGATGCTCGTCCGGGACGGACTCCTCAGGAAGAGTGAACTGGAGCCAGCTCCAGAGTTTTCGGAGCGGCGGACGGCATACAAGGCGGCCGCGTGGTACCGGGAACGGCTCTTCTCGATGGCGTACAGGCGGTTCCGCGGTTCGGGGCCGGATCGTGAGTTCGAGACATTCTGCGACGCAAGCAGGTGGTGGCTCGACGACCATGCGCTCTTTGTCGCGCTTAAAGACCACTTCCACGGAGAGGCCTGGGACCGGTGGCCGGAGGAGATCCGGAGCCGGCAGCCGGAGGCTCTCAAGGAGATGCGCGAACTGCTTGAGGAACGGATACGCAAGGAGAAGTTCCTTCAGTACGTCGCCGCCCGGCAGTGGTCGGCCCTCCGTCGGCACTGCGCGAGGCACGGCATCCAGGTCATCGGCGATATCCCGATCTATGTCGCATACGACAGCGTCGACGTCTGGGCGAATCCGGGAATATTCAAACTGGACGAGAACCTCCGCCCGAACGTGGTGGCAGGGGTGCCTCCCGATATCTTCAGCAAGACCGGGCAGCTCTGGGGGAACCCGGTCTATGACTGGCCTGTGCTCAAAAAGCTGGGCTACGACTGGTGGGTGCGTCGGATCGCCCGGTCAGGAGAGCTCTACGACCTCTTCCGGATTGATCACTTCCGGGCGTTCGCCGACTATTACGAGGTCCCGGCGGGGGATGCGACGGCCGAGCACGGCACCTGGGTCGACGGGCCGGGAGCCGACTTTTTTGAGACGCTTGCCCGGCGGTTCCCCTGCTTTGCCATCGTCGCCGAGGACCTCGGGGCGAACACTCCGGCCGTCCAGGCTCTTCTCGACCGGTTCGATCTGCCCGGGATGAAGATCCTCCTCTTCGCGTTCGGCGGGGGGATCGAAAAAAGCCCACATATCCCTCACAACTATGTCCCAAACCTCATCTGCTACACCGGGACGCACGACAACAACACAGCCCGGGGGTGGTTTGAAGAGGAGGCATCGGAGGAGGATAAGGCGCGGTTCTTCGCCTACATCGGGCGAAAGGTGGGGGCGGACGAGGTCCACCGGGAGCTCATCCGCCTTGCGATGACATCGGTTGCACGGGTCTGCATCATCCCCATGCAGGACCTCCTCGGGCTCGGATCGGAAGCGAGGATGAATTATCCATCGACCACCGAAGGGAACTGGGTGTGGCGGATGACGCCGGAGGAGTTCGCCGGTGCGCCCTTCGAGTGGCTGCGAGGGTTGACGGAACTCACCGGGCGGGGGTGATCTGCAGTGGTGCGGATTTGCCCAGGGGTTATTTCGAAATGTCGGGTTAGATGTTGAGTAGCAACTTGAATGCAACGATGCTATCGGCTAAAAGAAAGAAGACATTCAATGGGAAAAGTCTCCCCATAGCAACCCGGATACGGATTCCCACTGGGCATCGCATTACAGGGGGGAGGGGACAGGGGAGTGCGAGCGAAGCGAGCTTGAGAAACTCGAAGAGTTTCGAGGGGGGAGCATCCCCCCTCACACCTAGCGGTGCTCACGCTCACTTTCGTTCGCGCCTCGCACCTAGCGGTGCTCACGCTCACTTTCGTTCGCGCCTCGCACCTAGCGGTGCTCGAGCTCCGGTCCTTCGGACCGTCGCACTCCCCGTCAGCCCCACCCCCCAGCGCGATATCCTCACGGTCCAGTGTATTGGGCACTTCAGGGAAGAGTCAGGTTCTGTTTATATCGCTCTAGTATGATGTCCGACAGTTTGAGGACCAAATCAATACCTCGACGTCAGCATCTCAAGCTCTTCCCTGATGGTCCGGCGGATCATCTCCTCGATGGCCGTGTAGTCGCGCTTCGCCTTCTCCTGCTTCTTCAAGAGCTCTTCCATCTTCATGATCCCGGCTGAGAGGTTCTTCCCGTACTTCAGGGCGACCTCCAGCGCCTCCTCGTCGATCCGGACGACCTTGGACATAGAAAGAAGATTTTCCGGGACGAAATTTAATTGTTACAGATCTGTAACGGACTTGGCCGGGGTTGTAACAGATTTGTAACATTTTTGAGGGAGTTGTAACAATTGTGTTACAGGGCGCGACAGTCGCGACTCCCGGATGGAAGATGTGCTTTATCACCGCTCTGATTCCATTTTAGCCCATTTTTGGGAGTAAGGACGAACCCCGATCACACTTCACGGTTTGGGATCGCACCTCCTGATCCCGTCCCTCACCGGGGCACCGGAACGGCCTCCTTCTCCTTTGCTAACCGCTCCTCGACCTCAGCCACGCGAAGAGTGATCTTTAAGAGTGCGTCGGGCTCGACCGATATCGAGTCGATCCCCTGCTCCACCAGGAAGTCGGCGAACTCCGGGTAGGTGCTCGGCGCCTCGCCGCAGAGCCCGCTGTGCCGCCCATTCCGCCGGCATCCTTCTACGGCCATCGCGACCATCCGCTTGACGGCCGGGTCGCGTTCGTCGAAGGCCTCCCCCACGACCGCCGAGTCACGGTCGATCCCGAGGACGAGCTGGGTCAAGTCGTTTGAGCCTATCGAGAACCCGTCGAAGTACTTGCTGAACGCGTCGATCTCAACGATGTTGCTTGGGATCTCGCACATCTGATAGATCTGCAGACCGTTCTCGCCTCGCCGAAGACCGTTCTTCTCGAGTTCCTCAATGACCCGCTTTGCCTCCTCCACCCTGCGGCAGAAGGGGATCATGATGATCAGGTTCGTAAGCCCCATCTCATCTCTGACACGCTTGAGCGCCCGGCACTCGAGGCCGAACCCCTCCCGGTAGCGCTCATCGTAGTAGCGGGAGGCCCCGCGGAACCCGAGCATCGGGTTTGCCTCCTCCGGCTCAAAGTAGGCCCCACCAAGCAGGCTTGCGTACTCGTTGGTCTTGAAGTCGCTTGTCCGGACGACGACCGGGTTTGGGTAGAACGCGGCGGCAATGGTCCCGACGCCTTCGGCCAGTCTCTCGACGAAGTACTCCTCCCCGTCCGGGTATCCATAGACGAAGTCGGCGATCGCCTCCCGGACGGCCGTATCCTCGATCCGCTCGGGGTGGAGAAGCGCCATCGGGTGGATTTTGATGTAACTGCTGATGATGAACTCCATCCGGGCAAGCCCGATACCGTCGTTCGGGACCATTGCAAGCCCGAAGGCCATATCGGGATTCCCGAGGTTCATCATCACCTCGGTCTTGGGCCGCCGCAGGTCGGAGAGCCGGATCTCTTCGACATGGTACGGGAGGCTGCCCTCGTAGATGAACCCCTCCTCCCCCTCGGCGCAGCTCACCGTCACCTCCCGGCCCGTCGGGATCTTCTCGGTCGCGTCGCCCGTGCCGACGATTGCAGGGATGCCGAGTTCCCGGCTGACGATCGCGGCATGGGATGTCCGGCCGCCCCGGTTCGTCACGATGGCGGCGGCCGTCTTCATGACGGGCTCCCAGTCGGGGGTCGTGGTATCGGAGACCAGAACCTCCCCCGGCTTAAATTCCGGGAGGCGGCTGACGTCGGTGATGATCCGGGCCTTCCCGGCGGCAATCTTATCGCCGATGCTCTTACCTGCGGCAAGCACCGGCCCGCGTTCATCAAGGACGTAGGTTTCGAGGACGTCCCGCACCTTCTGCGAATGCACCGTCTCGGGCCGGGCCTGGACGACGAAGAGTTCATTGGTCTCGCCGTCCTTCGCCCACTCGATGTCCATCGGGACCGGCTTACCAGCCTTCATCGAGTAGTGGTCCTCGATCGTGAGGGCGTATCCTGCGAGCGCAAGGATCTCGTCGTCGGTGATGCAGAACTTCCTTCGGTCCGATTCCGGGACATCGATCCTCCGGGTGACTTCTTTTTCACCTCCGTGAGCGTAGACGAGTTTCACCCGTTTCTCACCGAGGTTCTTCCTGATGACGGCCCGGTAGCCCTTCTTGAAGGTCGGTTTGAAGACGTAGAACTCATCGGGGTTGACGGCGCCCTGGACGACCATCTCGCCAAGGCCGTAGGACCCGGTGATGAGGACGACGTCCCGAAAACCGGTATCGGTATCGAGCGTGAAGATGACCCCGCTTGAGGCGAGATCGGAGCGGACCATCTTCATGACCCCCACCGAGAGGGCGACCTTGAAGTGGTCAAAGCCGTTGTCCACCCGGTAGGCGATCGCCCGGTCGGTGAAGAGGGAGGCGAGGCACCGCGTGTAGGCCTCTCGCAGGGCCTGGTAGCCGCGGATGTTTAAGTACGTCTCCTGCTGGCCCGCAAACGACGCCGTGGGGAGATCCTCGGCGGTTGCGGAGCTCCTGACGGCGACGTCGGCATCGGGCCCGTATTCGTCGCAGAGCATATCATACGCAGCCCGGATCTCGTCCCAGAGGTCATCCGGGACCCCGGCGGAGAGGATCAGGTCGCGGGCACGCCTCCCTCTCCTGGCGAGATCGGTGACGTTGTTCCGATCAAGACCCCTAAGCGTCTCTTTGAGGTCATCGAGGATTCCGGCGGACGAGAGGACGTGCCAGTAGCCCTCTGCGGTCACGGCGAAACCGTCGGGGATCTTTACGCCCTTCGGCGTCAGTTCGCGGTACATCTCGCCGATTGATGCGTTCTTCCCCCCGACGAGGGCGATGTCCTCTGACCCGATATCGGCGAACCAGCGGATATAGGCCGCATCCTGTCTCATGCTCCCCTGCCCCCGGTCGGTGCCGCTGCCGGCATCCGATAGGTCCCGGCGACGACGTTCTGCGGGTTCCCGGCAAAGAAGGCCTTTATGTTCTCGATGCTGGTCGCGAGGATCCGCTCGACCGCCTCGCGCGTGTTGAAGGCGTTGTGCGGTGTGAGAATCGCCCGATCCGAGTGCAGGAGGGAGAAACTCTCAAGCGCGTCCCGCAGTTCGTCCGCCGGCGCCTCATCAGCCCCGGCAAACTCCTCCTCGATCCAGACCCGCTCCCCCTCGAAGGTATCGAGCGCGACCCCCGCAAGCCGACCCTCGCGAAGGGCATCCGCGACCGCCCTCGTATCCACCACGCCGCCGCGGGCGGTGTTGACGAGGAGAGCAGTGGGTTTGACCAGTCGCAGCCGTTCGGCATTGATCAGGTGGTGGGTGGCCTCCGTGTAGGGGACATGCAGGCTGATGACGTCTGCTTCGGAAAGCAGGTCGTTGAGATCCATGTAGCGGACGCCGTACTCCTCCGTAAGGGCCGGGTTCGGTCTTGTGTCGTAGGCGATCACCTTCATCCCCGCTGCATGGGCGATCCGGGCGAGGTGCGAGCCGATGCGCCCGGTCCCGATCAGACCGAGGGTTTTGCCGGAGAGATCCATTCCCTGCAGCCCGGCACGGGAGAAGTCGCCCCGGTCCACCCGCTCAAACGTCGGCCTGAACCGCCGGACTAGAGCCAGGATGAGCCCGAACGCGAACTCCGCCACGGTGGCATCGCCGTAGCGCGGCACGTTGCAGACGGCGATATTTCTCTCCCGGCAGGCATCTACGTCGATATGATCAAACCCCGTGGACATGGTGGCGATCATCTTGAGGTTCGGCAATCGGTCGAGGACCTCTCGGGTAATTCGCGAGAGGACGAAGATACCGATGCCGTCAGCGTCGCGGGCAAGCGATACGTTCTCGATTGTGAGCTGTTCGGTGTGCAGGGCAATCTCATAGCCGCTCGGGCCGGCGAACGCTCTCCAGATCACGTCCTGTTCGTGCTCATCGAGGCCGAAGAAGACCAGCTTTGGCATGGTTCAACCTCCTCATTCACGAGATGCCATGTAGGAGGCGATATCGACCATCCTTTTAGCATACGCAAACTCGTTGTCGTACCAGACCAGGATCTTGACCATCCGCCCGCCGACGACGCTCGTGGACTGCCCGTCAACGACCCCGGAGTGCGGGTCGCCGACGATATCGGCGGATACGAGGGGATCATCGGTGTACATGAGAAGCCCCTTCATCGGTCCTTCCGCCGCCTGCTTCATCGCGGCGTTCACTTCATCCGCCGTTGCGTCCCGCGAGAGCTCCGCAACGATATCGAGGACCGATCCATCGGGGATGGGGGCCCGGATGGCTATCGCATCCATCTTCCCGGTGAGTTCGGGGAGGACCCGCGTGGTGGCGACGGCGGCCCCGGTCGATGTCGGGATCAGCGAGACGGCAGCAGCACGCCCCCGGCGCGGTTTCTTTGCGGCCCGATCCACCAGCGCCTGGGTGGCGGTGTAGGCGTGGATTGCCGTGGCCATCAGGCGTTCGACGCCGAACGTCTCGTTCAAGACCTTCGCCGCCGGGGCAAGCGCATTGGTCGTGCAGGATGCGTTCGAGATGACGACGTGCTTTGCGGGATCGTAGGACCCCTCGTTGACGCCGAGGACGACCGTCAGGTCCGCATCATCCGACGGCGCACTGATGACGACCCGTGATGCCCCGGCATCCAGATGTTTTGCGGAGGCCGCCCGCTCGGTGAACCGCCCGGTGCACTCGAGCACCATATCCACGCCGAGGTCTTTCCATGGGAGGCGTGCAGGATCTCTCTCGTGCAGCACCCGGACCCCTTTCGAGCCGGCCCGGATGGTATCTCCGCTGACCTCGACCGGGTAGGGTGCCCGCCCGTGGACCGAGTCGTACTTCATCAGGTAAGCAAGCTGGTCTGTCGGGTTTGGATCGTTCACCGCAACGATCTCGATATTCTCTGGCGGGTCGATCACGTAGTTGTGGAGAACTTTCCGCCCGATCCGCCCAAACCCATTGATGGCAACCTTCTTCATCAGACTTCCCCCTGTGAGGCTGGACCACCCCCTCTATGGGTTGAGTATATGATTCTTCCCCCAACCCATGGGTCCCGGGGAGGGGGCTATCTTGGCCCGGCCTGCCGGGCCACGCCGCGGGCGGCCGCCGCGACCTCTTGTGGGTCGCCCAGGTAGTAGTGCCCGACCGCCGTTAAGTCCCCATCATCCAGTTCGTAGATTAAAGGATAGCCGGTGGGAATGTTTACGTCCGCGATCTCGTCGTCCGGAATGTTATCCAGGTGCTTGACCAGGGCGCGGAGGCTGTTGCCGTGGGCAGAGATCAGGACGGGCTTGCCTGCCGCAAGATCCCTCTTGATGTGGTTCTCCCAGCAGGGGAGGACCCGCTTGAGCGTGTCATGCAGGGATTCTGTCGCCGGGAGGCTTGCAGGGTCCAGGTCCGCGTAGCGGGGGTCGAACCGCGGGTGCCTCGGGTCGTCCCATGCGAGCGGCGGCGGCCGCACGTCATAGGCCCGGCGCCAGAGGTGCACCTGTTCTGCGCCATACCGCTCCGCGGTCTCCTGTTTGTTCAGACCCTGCAGGGCGCCATAACTCTTCTCATTCAGCCGCCACGACCGGTGCACCGGGACGTACATGAGGTCCAGGTCGTCCATGACTATCCAGAGCGTCCGGATGGCCCGCTTCAGGACGGATGTGTAGGCGACGCGGAACGTATGTCCACCCTCCTTAAGGAGCGCCGCCGCCCGGTGGGCCTCTTTGATGCCCTGCGCCGAGAGGCCCACATCGGTCCAGCCCGTGAACCGGTTCTCCCTATTCCAGAGGCTCTCGCCGTGCCGTAAGAGGATTAACTCGACCATTCCAGTCATCTCCCGCCCGAGGGTGGTTTTTGCCTCCCCATAAACCCTATGCATCACCCAAAAAGACGATCCACGGGAGCATCTCCCGCACCCGGGCAATAGGAAAGTACGGTGGGGCAACAGAGTGATCCGATCTCAATGTCGAATATAATCACCTGGTTTTGGAAATCGGTCGCATATAGGTTCGATTTTTTTCGTAACTTACAATTCATTTATCTTTTCTTCCCGCCCATATGCTGTTGTATGGCACCGAATAGAAACTGGAACAGGAACCAGATCCTTGCGGCGGCATCACTGCTCGTCATCGCTGTGGCGTGCATCATAACCGCAGGATGTATATCAGGGACGTCGACCCCCGGCCCGGCTGTCGCGCTCCCTGGAACCTCCTGGTCACTTTACTCCTACCTTGCCGAGAACGGCTCCCTCGTCTCGGTTCTGCCGGGAACGGAGATCACCGTACGGTTCGAAAACGACGGCAAAATCATCGGCTCCGCCGGGTGCAACGGATACGGCGGCAACTACCTCCAGAGCGGCACAACCCTCTCGATCTCCTCACTCGTCCAGACACTGAAACTCTGCACGGAGCCCGCGGGTATCATGGAGCAGGAGTCAAGGTTCATGGATCTCCTCGGCTCGGCGGCAGGTTGCCGGATGGAGAACGACCGGCTCGTCATCACCGATGCGGCAGGCACCGACGTGCTCGTCTTCGTGCAGGACTCCTTCGTACCCGTGATGCTCCCCGGAACGTCCTGGAAACTCGTAAGCCTCGCCGATGAAAACAGCACCCTGGCCCCGGTCATCGCCGGCACAACCGTCACGGCGATCTTTGACGCTGACGGGAAGGTCAGAGGCAGCGCCGGGTGCAACCACTACAGCGCACGCTACACCGCAAACGGCGCGAACCTCTCGATCGAACCGGTCACACGAACCGAGATGTACTGCAGCGAGCCGCCCGGCCTCATGGAGCAGGAGGACCGCTACCTCGCTCTCCTCGCGGACGCCGCATCCTACCGCGTTGAGCGCGTGATGGCGGACGGCGAGAGGATCCCTCTCAGCGCTTATGTCTCCTCAAGGACGACGAGCGACCGGCTGACCCTCACGGACAGCGAGGGCAACGACATCCTGGTCTTCGAGCTCGACCTCCCGAAGCCCGACCTCCCGCTCTTCGGGACAGACTGGGTGCTTGAGGCCTACAGCACCGGTGGAGGTGCAGTCTCCTCGGTGATCGCCGGCACGACCATCACCGCGAACTTCGCGGCCGATGGGATCGTCACCGGGAATGCCGGGTGCAACCACTACGGCGGTCAGTACAGCCTTGACGGCGCAAACCTCACGGTCGCCTCGCTCTACAGCACCCTGATATACTGCGAGACGCCGGGGGTCATGGAGCAGGAAGCGGCGTTCATGGGCCACCTAGCAAACGTCTCCTCCTACCGGGTCGAGGGCGACCGGCTGATCCTCGCGGATGCGGAGGGTAACGAGATCCTCTTCTTCGTACAGGCGCCGGAAGTGCCTCCGGCACCCCTCACCGGGACGGAGTGGACGCTTGAGTCATACAGCCTTGGTGGGGAGGCCGTCTCCTCGGTTATCGCCGGGACCACGATCACTGCGGTCTTCTCGCCCGATGGGAACGTCTCCGGCAATGCCGGGTGCAACTCCTACGGGGCTGGCTACCGACTTTTCGGCATGAGCCTCACCATTGATGCGCCTATCAGCACGAAGATGTACTGCGAAGAGCCCGAAGGCATCATGAAGCAGGAGAGCACATACCTTAACCTCCTTACGTCGGTAGCGGGCTATCGCATCGATGGAGACCGGCTCGAACTCCTCGATGAGGCTGGAGAGACCCTCCTCTCCTATCGGGCAGAGAGCGCGGATCGCTCCTGATCCGCTCTTATCCTCCATGGCAGGGATCGTATCTCATGAACCAGTCCCTGCCTTGCTTTTTCCAATTCATCACATTTGGTCATCCGTCTCCCTTGCCAGAGGATGCTCAGAGCGATACACCGGGATCGGGACCGTTACCTCATCTCAGCAGAATGAAAGGGAATTGAGAGAATCTCGATAAAAATAGATTACTTTTTAATTCTGTTTCCCTAACGCCTACCTGTGGTATAGATGGGCAGAGGCGGACACCACACACTCGCAAAGGCTGCACTCCTGATCATCGCGGTGACGTGCCTCATCTCAGCCAGTTACTCCGGCGCAACAACCTTGCCCCATAACGATGCTGATCGGGCCGCCGAACCACTCGGGGGGACGACCTGGAAACTCACTCAATTTTGTGCGGATAACGGCTCGATCATTGCACCCCTGCCCGGAACGGAACCGCTTATCGCTTTCAGCGAGGACGGCACGCTCTCGGGTTTGGCCGGGGGGAATCCCTACTCCGCCTCCTACAGAATCAATGGTTCAACCATCACGGTGGAATCAGGCGACGTCGCACTGGCCCACCCCGCAATAGCCCAGGACTTTGCCCGGCAGGAAAGCCGGTACCGCGAACTCCTTGTTGCGGCCGCTTCTTACCGCGTTGAAGATAACCTTTTGATCCTCTCCGGTCCGTCGGGCAGAAATCTGCTCGTGTTCTCGCGGATAGAGGGGCCAAAGACCGGACCACTGCTCTCGGCCGAACGATAACCCTGCTACCAGATCGTCGAAATACGCTCGCGGTCATCGACAGCAGGATCTTCTTGTGCCTGCTGGTGAGGAGGATTTTCAAAGCAGCCCGGATACTATACCCGCCGATATGACCGCCCTTCTGCCGGGAGGGAGTAATGCATCTGGGCAAAGACCCATGCGTGGCCTGTCCCGCGGAGCACCGCCGTCATCCGCCCGGTTAAGGTCTGCGGAGCGCCGTCTACGACGAAGTGATAGGTCATATCGGCCATGATCCAGGCGATTGTCCCCTCTGCTCCGATATGAATCCCGGAGAGCTCAAGTGAGATCGCCTCAGTCTTCGCAAACTCGCGCTCAATGTGCCTGCGGTAAGCCTCCTTCCCGATAACCCTCTCATCGACCCCGATTCCGAAACCCCGGAAATCAGGGTCGGTAAGCGCCATGATGCCCTCGATGTCTTTTCTCCCGATGGCCTCCGCCATTCGCTGGAGCATCGCCATGATCTGGTTCCGTGTCTGTTCACTGACACGCATGAAGAGGTGTCCTGTCAAAAGAGAGATATTCGTTTCGAGGAGATGTGCTGTTTCAGGCCGGGAGCACGTCGCCAGAGGCTCCGTCCACCGGTGCTCTCCCTGCTGCACGGAGGAGCGCGCGGAGTTCCGGGGAATGCGCAGCCCGGATGAGGGCGGCGACGCCGTCGTCTGCAGCGAGTTCCTTCCGGATCACGAGATCGTACGACTCGTAACCGAGCGGGGTGAACCGGAGCCCTGCTTCCCTGGCCATATGAGCCGTACAGACACCGGCGTCTGCGTTCCCACTGCTGATAGCAGCAACAACCGCACTATGCGTTCGTATCTCGTGACCATACCCGCTGATCCCCCCGGCATCGAGACCCTGCCCGTCCAGCCATTCATCAAAGAGTGTTCGTGCCGGCGTTCCCTTTGGACGGTTGACGAACCGCAACGATGCAAGATCGGCGGGATCAAGGTGCCCGGTCGAGGCGATCCCGAGTTCCGTCCGGGCTACCTGAAGTCGCAGGAGGTCCACGTCGGGCAGGAACCTGAGGACATGGTCGTTCCAGGCCGATCTGGTCTCCGGAAGAGCGACCGCTGCCGCATGGCAGGTGTTTCCCCGGAGAGCCAGCACCGCACCAATCGTCGAGGCGTTGCAGCAGTGGAGCAGGTAACCGGCATCCGCAAGGCAGTTTCCAAGTTCGCCGAGAGCAAGATCGCGCTGACCGACACAGATGAGCGTGCGGGCGATCGTGGCCGGAGGAACGGTGAGCCGGACACGCACCTCCTCGCCTGCCTCGATACCCTCTCGATCGGCAGGGATGTGAAGGTAGCCGTTCGCCCGGACAACCGCCATCTGGATACCCCCGCCCCGGGGATGCGGGGTCGCCCAGCAGGTGCCGGAGACTCTCCCGATCGAGACCGGAATAAACTCGTCAAATCCAAGATCGGACGCCAATCTCCGCGAGAGCCGGACGTCCAGCTCCTCGGCCTGAGGTGCTGAAAGCCCCCACCATTCAAGCAGGTTCCCGACGACCTCGCGGAGAATCGTCTGTGCCGCGACGGGATACCCGGGCATCCCGATGACCGGTTTGCCGTTGACCCTCGCAAGCAGCACCGGTTTTCCCGGTCGAACGGCGATACCGTGGAATATGATCTCTCCGAGCGCCTCGACGACCTCCCGGGAGTAATCGCGGGTGCCGGCCGATGACCCCGCCGAGAGAATGACAAGGTCGTTCTCAACGAGGGCCTTCTCCAATGCCGGGCGAATCAGATCAGGGTCGTCAGGAACAATACCGTAACGGCAGCAGGTCGCTCCCATCCGGGTGAGGTAGGCCTCCGCCATGAGGGTATTCGTCTCGATTGTCTGGCCGGGCGCCGGTGCTACACCGAGCGGGACGAGGTCGCTCCCCGTTGGGATAATGCCGATCCTGACCGATCTCACGCATACCCGGGTTATTCCGTAGGTCGCGAGCGCACCGATATCGAACGACCGGATTCGATGACCTTTTGGGAGTACCAGTTCACCGGCTCGGATATCTTCGCCCGCATGCCGGACGTTCTGGCCGGATGAGGCAGATTTCCTGATCCAGGGTATGCCGCCATCATCCCAGGTATCCTCGATCATGACAACCGCATCAAAGGATGGAGGGATCAAATCCCCGGTATTAACCCGAGCATACTCAGTGAGAGGCAGCGGCCGCTGGTCCTGTGCTCCCAGCGTCTCCCTGCTCTTCACCGCGTATCCGTCGAACTTTGCTATATCGGTCTCCGGGACCGAATATGCTGCATAAATGGGTTTAGCCGTCACTCTGTCGACAGCCTGGCGCAACGGCACGGTCTCGGCATGCTCCTCCGGAGGAAATGCCGCCCGCATAGCCGCAAGTGCTTCCGAAAGTGGCGTAAGGTTCAGGTACCGGCGTGGCATATTAGACTCCAGAAACTATGTCTCCAGCGGCTGCGCCGGAGAGCAGACGGCGCAGTCTAATAGCGATTCTTCGGGGCACGCAAGAATTTCATCGACGCTCTCGGGCACGGCACGAAGGTGGAAGATTACCTCCTCTTGTGGACTGGATACGCTATAGCGATCATCTTTCGAGTATCGGAGCCGGCAGTTTCCCCGGCTTGCGCCGGTGATCCCGATGAGTGCATCGGAGATGCAAGGGTCAGCGCCGAGCACGACTGAGATCTGCGGCGCCCGTAGGTCGCTTTTGAGGGCGCGGGTTGCCGCCTCCGCGATCCGCACCGCAACCGCCACGCCCGGGCAGAGTTCCCCGTGATAGTTCATGGCCTCACGAATGAGGCCGGCCCGGTACTCTGCAGGACTCATCTTCAGGATCTTCTCCGTCCGGTCGTGGCCGGTCGCAGAGAAGACGCAGTCCCATCCTGCCTGGTAGGGCTTGATATCGATCACCGGCGTCCCGTCGATGAGGTCGACGTTTGCAAGCGCGAGAAATCGTCCATCTTGGATGCCGATCAGTCGAACCACCGAGATTGAGAGAGGGTTCGGCCGGGCAGGAGAACGAAGGGAAAAGACGCCTTTCTCCGGCAGGTCGCTCGAAACCTTCCGGGCCACTGCCCGCAGGACGTCGCGGTCGGCCTCATGCATCCAGCAGACGAGGATCAGGTGTGAGTTCTCCTCGATACCTGCGAGCCCCTCGGAGTATTGGGGAAGTATCTCAATCTCGGCGTCGACGCCCTGGACCGGCATATCACTGCGAGAGTGAATACTCGAATGCACGAATCCGATAGGAGAGAGCTCCATGCGGTGCCTTCTATCTCAATAGATTTATACCTCCCCAAAAGGGGGAGGAGCTCACGTTCAATATGCTATTTTTTCGTAATAGGACTGGGATCGGCAGTCTGAGCAAGCCCCATCGACGAGCAGGTGGTCGGGGACCATCTCACCGCATATGGAGCAGATTGCAGATTTCCACGGCCATTTCTGCGGTACTTTCACCCGCACCCGTTCGGCGGAGATGAATGCACGCCCTGCATCGAGGATCTCGTCAATCAACGCTGCACCCCGTTCTCTCGGGTCAAAGAGCGGGTCTTTCGTGAACCAGAGAGCAAACGTTGGATACTGCTCGATCTTATCGCCGTCGACAAAGACCCGGATTCCATTTACGTATGGAGAGTCGGCAGGTCCGTTCATGGTGAGGGCGAACTTTCCGATCGGGAGCACCCGGAGACGGTGATTGCCGATCGTACAGTGGGCAATCACCTGCAGGGCGTCCGGCAGACACTTCATGGTCTCGCAGACAGCGTAGATCTTCTCGCCCTTGGGTGGATTCAGGAGTTCCAAGGCGTAGTCCACCATGTAGACCCCGACCAGGAGTCCGGGAGCTGCATAGGTATGAAAGTCGATACATCGCCGGAAGTGCTCAATCAACTCTGGAGAGGTACCTTTTGATTTGAGCCTGGTCTCGATGTCGTCCCATGTGTGAGTCAGTCTCGGTTGCACGGGATAATGTTTGGTCAAGGTTATTTGTAAATATTTTGGCTCTGTAAAATTTGTTCAATTAACAAAATATATATAAATATGACTTATTCCTTTTATTTTGCCATAAAACCTGATATGGCGCCTAAACCACATGAGCAACCTGAGAATTAAATTTAAACTTGCCTGTAACAATTATACGCCATAATATTTCGATCGAAGTTAAATGAGTAAGTTTAAATTTATATACTACGTAGTAAATGTAAAACTAATGGTGTGCGCATGTCTCTCTTTGGACATGCCGGCGACCGACGTTGAACGCAACAATTTGGAGAATGTGAATGGCTGAAACCAATGGAAAACTGCGCTATGTTCCCACGACATGCCCATACTGCGGTGTAGGGTGTGGGCTCAACCTCGTGGTGAACGACGGCAAGCTTGTTGGGGTTGAGCCCAACAAGAGGTCCCCGATCAACGAAGGGAAACTCTGCCCCAAGGGGGCAACCTGCTGGGAGTTTGTCCAGAGTCCGGATCGGCTGACAAAGCCTCTCATCAAGAGGAACGGCAAGTTTGAAGAAGCGACCTGGGATGAGGCGCTCGATCTCGTTGCCTCGAAGTTCAAGGAGATCTATGAGAAATATGGGCCTAAGTCCCTCGGTTTCCAGGTCTCGTGCCGGACCCCGAACGAGGAGTGCTACATCATGCAGAAACTCGCCCGGGTCGCCTTCAAGACCAACAACATAGACAACTGTGCCCGTATCTGCCACGGACCATCCGTCGCCGGACTCTCGCTCTCGTTCGGCTCCGGTGCCGCGACAAACCCATTCGAGGACGCCTTAAACGCCGATGTCATCTTCCTTATCGGTGCAAACACTATTGAGGCACACCCACTCGCTGGCCGCCGGCTTGTCCAGGCAAAGAAGATGGGGAAGAAGATCATCGTCTGCGACCCGCGGTACACTCCCACGGCACGTCTGGCCGACGAGTACGTCCGCTACAACCCCTCGACGAACATCGCCCTGATCAACTCGATCATGTACTGGATCATCCAGCAGGATCTCCACGACAAGGAGTTCATCGAGAAGAGGACGACTGGATTTGAGGAACTGAAGAAGACCGTGGAGAAGTACGCCGACGTTGAGTCGATCACCGGTGTGCCCACCGAGCGGGTCAAGGAGATTGCCCGGATCTACGCCAGTGCAAAGAACGCAGTGATCATCTACTGCCTCGGCATCACGGAGCTCACGACCGGCACGGACAACGTTCGGTCGCTTGGAAACCTTGCCATGCTCACCGGCAACGTCGGGAGACCCGGAACTGGTGTCAACCCGCTCCGTGGCCAGAACAATGTGCAGGGCGCCTGCGACATGGGTGCCTACCCGAACGTCTTCTCCGGCTACCAGAAGTGCGAGGATGATGCCGTCAGGGCGCGTATGGAGGAACTCTGGGGCGTCACCGGACTTGCAAAAGAGTACGGCGCGACATTAATAGAGCAGATCAAGCAGTGCGGCGACCAGATCAAGGCAATGTATATCTTTGCGCTGAACCCGGTTGTCTCTTATCCGGATTCGAACCTCGTCATGCAGTCGCTTGAGAAACTCGACTTCCTTGTCGTGCAGGACATCTTCATGACCGAGACGGCGCAATATGCCGACGTCATCCTGCCCGGCGCATCGTTTGCCGAGAAGGATGGTACGTTCACCAGCGGTGAGCGGCGTGTCAACCGTATCCGCAAGGCCGTGGAGCCTCCGGGCGATGCAAAGGAAGACTGGCAGATCTTCGTCGAACTTGCCCACAAACTCGGGCTCAACGGTTTCGACTTCAACTCGCCGGAGGATATCTGGAACGACATGCGGCGTGTCACCCCGTCGATGGCCGGTATCACCTACGCAAGGATGGAGAAACCGGAGTCTGTGCACTGGCCCTGCCCATCCGAGGACCACCCTGGAACGCCCATCCTGCACCGCGAGAAGTTCGCTAACCCCGACGGCCTCGGACACTTCTTCGGCATCGAATATCGACCGCCTGCGGAGGTTGCCGACGAGGAGTATCCGTTCACCCTGATGACCGGACGTCTGCTCTTCCACTACCACACCCGGACCCAGACCGGCCGGGCGAAGATCCTCCACCAGGAGGTGCCGGAAGCCTACGTGCAGATCAACACGGAGGACGCTGCGCGGCTGAATATCCTGAATGGTGAGAAGATCAGACTCGTAAGCCGGCGCGGACAGGCAGAGGCCCTTGCCAGGGTGACCGATGAGGTCGGGCCCGGTGTGCTGATGATGACGATGCACTTCGGTGGGGCTGGATCTGTGAACCAGCTGACGAACACCGCCCTCGACCCGCTCTCCAAGATGCCGGAGTTGAAGCACAGCGCTGTGAAGGTCGAGAAGATCACGGGGGTGCAGTGAGATGGTAGCAAAGGGAGATATGGTATACGCCTGGACAACGAGCCCCGAACTCGCCGAGGTGGCGGAGTGCGGCGGCGCGGTGACCGGGCTTCTCAAGTATGCCCTGGAGAACAATATCGTTGACGCCGTGCTGGCAGTGAAGAAGGGAGTGGACCTCTACGACGCTGTTCCCACGCTCATCACCGACCCGGCAGAGATCGGACAGACGGCAGGCTCGCTTCACTGCGGAACGCTCCTGCTCTCGAAACTGATCAAGAAGTACCTCGACGGCGCCGAGAACATGCGTATCGGGGTGACGGTCAAGGGCTGCGATGCAATGGGCATCTACGAGCTCGCGAAGCGCAACCAGGTCAACCTGGACAACATCCTGATGATCGGCGTCAACTGTGGTGGTTCGGTCAGCCCCGTCGCCGCCCGGAAGATGATTCGCGAGAAGTTCGGCGTTGACCCCGACGACGTCGTCAAGGAAGAGATCGACAAGGGCCAGTTCATCATCGTCACGAAGGACGGTCAGCACAAGGGCATCTCGATCGACGAACTCGAGGAAGAAGGCTACGGCCGCCGCAGCAACTGCCGCCGCTGCAAGATGAAGATCCCCCGCCAGGCCGATCTTGCCTGCGGAAACTGGGGTGTCATCGGTGACAAGGCCGGCAAGGCGACCTTCGTCGAGGTCTGCTCGGAGAAGGGGGCAAACCTCCTCGATGCAGCCGTGAAGGCCGGTGCAATCGCCTCCGAGCCCGCAAACCCGAAGGGCATCGAGATCCGCGGCAAGGTCGAGAACGCGATGCTCAAACTCGGCGACAAGTGGCGGGCGCGCTACTTCGGAGAGCTCGGCGATGGCAAGGAGCGCCTCCAGAAGATCATGGAGGACTCGAGCCGGTGCACCAAGTGCTACGCCTGTATCTCGAACTGCCCGATCTGCTACTGTGTCGAGTGCAGCACGAAGAAGCCCTACCTGGTAGCGCCCGGCGTTCTCCCCGTGCCGTTCATGTTCCACCTGATCCGCTACGCTCACGTGGCTGACTCATGTGTCAACTGCGGCCAGTGTGAGGAGAACTGCCCGATGGAGATCGCGAACTCCCTCTATATGCACGCCCTGCAGACCGAGATGGAGAAGATGTTCGGCCACGTCCCGGGTGTGAACATGGATCTTCCAGTGCTTGCGCTCGTTGAGGAGCGGGCGGAGCGGGATCGGCTCACTGCAACCGGCGACGACCAGATCTTCGACATATTCAAGTAATCCCCTTGCCACGGCAGGCTGTGATGGGCTCGCGCCCGGAGCCTGACCGGACCCGGGGAGGGTCCAATCGGGTGTGTGATCGATCGTCGAAGAGCATCTTGAGTTCTATAAAAATCTGAAAGTGCCCGTGCCGGGGCACAAAAGAATTTGCCTGGGCAATACCCGGGGACGGACGGATTCCCCGATCCTCTCCCGCCCCGGGGTAGCCGGTAAAACCTCTTTTATACCGTTTTTCGACTCATGAGAATAAATGAGGTAAGCGGGATCGGATGGCCGAACTGCTGCAATACCTATGAGGTTCGTCTGTCCCTCATTGCCGTTCGTGACATAGAGAGGTGGTGTTGGGCAGAGCGTTCTCCGTAATCTCGGTAAGAGTTTACGACGCACCATATCAAACGCGATCAAGGGACCGGCAGGATATAGTTCACCCCCGCAGATCTCTTATGGGATGACCGGCCCCACACCGGGCAGTGCCCGGTGCTCTCCGGGAATGCGTCAATACGATGTGAGGAAGCATGTTCAAGAGAATTGCCTGTATCCGTATCGGTGGTGGAGAGATCGCCCGTGATGCCGCCGAGGAGACGCCGGTTGCGATCTTCGTCAATGGCCGCCACCTGACAACCGTGATCTTGAGCCCCGGTGGGTTTCAGGACTTCATCACTGGCTACCTCTATACCGAAGAGATCATCAAAAGCCCCGATGAGATCGAGTCGGTCAGGATCGAGGAGAATAGGATCAGTGTCCTCACAAAGAATCCCTTCCGAAGGGGCACCGTAAAGAAGACCATCCTCTCCGGGTGCGGAGGGGCTGTCTCCTACATCGACACCCAGAAACTGCCCACAATCGACTCCGATCTCGCGGTCTCCATCCCCGAGATCGAGGCCGCCGTCGCTGCCCTTTCGGCGCCCGACCCGCTCGATGCGGTTTTGCTCGCCCTGGACGGCCGGCTCGTCGCCCGCTTCGAAGATCTCGACCGCCACAACGCACTCGACCGGGTCATCGGCCGGGGACTCCAGGACAAACTCGACTTCTCCCGGATGGTCGCCGCCAGCACCGGGGCGATCACCTCCGAGATGGTCAGGAAGTGCCTGGTTGCCGGCATCCCGGTGCTCGTCTCCACCGGCACGCCGACCGCGCTTGCCGTCGAGATCGCAGACGAGACGGGCCTATGCATCGTCGGTTCTGCCAGGACACCGGAGATGGCGGTCTATACGCATCCGGAGAGGATTGTGGGGTGTAGCGGGGCGTAGGGTGGGAAACCTTTCGAAATTCTTCGAATTTTTCACTCTCTGATCCTACGAATCGCCGCACCTCGAAACTCTTCGAGTTTCTCAAGATCCGGTCCTTCGGACTCTCGCTCCTCCAAAACCCACCATCTTTTCAGGAGGACAACCCCGGCGAGGACTCCTGGCGGCGGTTCATAGGTATGCGGATCGGCTCCCTGCGGCACGAGCACGATCACCCGAACGTGGTCGCCTCCAACACGCTCCAGGAATTCGACCGA
>NZ_BCNX01000018.1 GCF_001571405.1 Methanoculleus thermophilus
AAACATTGTTTCCCTGTTGATGGAGAACTAACAAGACCGTGCTTTGAGCCGGGTTGGTTCTGACGTTGGCATTGGCAATGCGGAATTTTGTCCAGTAACCGCTAATTCCGTCCCAAGTTTAGTAGTGTGCATACTTCCAAATTCTGGTTGATCCTGCCAGAGGTCACTGCTATCGGGGTTCGATTAAGCCATGCGAGTCGAGAGGGTTCGGCCCTCGGCGTACTGCTCAGTAACACGTGGATAACCTGCCCTAAGGAAGGGGATAACCTCGGGAAACTGAGGATAATACCCTATAGGATACCGATGCTGGAATGCCCGGTATCCCAAAGCTCCGGCGCCTTAGGATGGATCTGCGGCCGATTAGGTCGTTGTTGGGGTAACGGCCCAACAAGCCGATAATCGGTACGGGTTGTGGGAGCAAGAGCCCGGAGTTGGATTCTGAGACACGAATCCAGGCCCTACGGGGCGCAGCAGGCGCGAAAACTTTACAATGCGGGCAACCGTGATAAGGGAACCTCGAGTGCCTGTACATGCAGGCTGTCTGGGTGTCTAAAACACACCCAAAGAAAGGGCCGGGCAAGACCGGTGCCAGCCGCCGCGGTAATACCGGCGGCTCGAGTGGTGGCCACTTTTATTGGGCTTAAAGCGTTCGTAGCTGGGTTGTTAAGTCTCTTGGGAAATCTGGCAGCTTAACTGTCAGGCGTCTAAGAGATACTGGCAATCTAGGAACCGGGAGAGGTGAGGGGTACTTCGGGGGTAGGAGTGAAATCCTGTAATCCTCGAGGGACCACCTGTGGCGAAGGCGCCTCACCAGAACGGCTTCGACAGTGAGGGACGAAAGCTGGGGGAGCAAACCGGATTAGATACCCGGGTAGTCCCAGCCGTAAACGATGCGCGTTAGGTGTGTCGATGACCACGAGTCATCGAGGTGCCGAAGGGAAACCGTGAAACGCGCCGCCTGGGAAGTACGGTCGCAAGGCTGAAACTTAAAGGAATTGGCGGGGGAGCACCACAACAGGTGGAGCCTGCGGTTTAATTGGACTCAACGCCGGGAAGCTCACCGGATAGGACAGCAGAATGATTGCCGGGCTGAAGACTCTGCATGACTAGCTGAGAGGAGGTGCATGGCCGTCGTCAGTTCGTACTGTGAAGCATCCTGTTAAGTCAGGCAACGAGCGAGACCCACGCCAACAGTTGCCAGCACGATCCCCGGATCGGTGGGGACACTGTTGGGACCGCCTCTGCTAAAGAGGAGGAAGGAATGGGCAACGGTAGGTCAGCATGCCCCGAATTATCCGGGCTACACGCGGGCTACAATGGGCAGGACAATGGGTATCGACGCCGAAAGGCGAAGGCAATCTCCTAAACCTGTCCGTAGTTCGGATTGTGGGCTGTAACTCGCCCACATGAAGCTGGAATCTGTAGTAATCGCGTTTCAAAATAACGCGGTGAATATGTCCCTGCTCCTTGCACACACCGCCCGTCAAACCACCCGAGTGGGGTTTGGATGAGGCTGCGGTCGTTGCCGCAGTCGAATCTAGGTTCCGCAAGGGGGGTTAAGTCGTAACAAGGTAGCCGTAGGGGAATCTGCGGCTGGATCACCTCCTAACGAAATTAACCCTTGGGCACGAACGCGGTTGCTGGACAAAACGTACAATTGCCGATGTCAACACGGAAACCCAGGGCTCATAGCTCAGTTGGAAGAGCGCCGCCTTTGCGAGGCGGAGGCCGGGGGTTCAAATCCCCCTGAGTCCACTGGGCAGGATTCATATCCTGCCCTTCCATGCACCCGGAGACGCGAGTCCCCGGGGAAGGGCTGAAGGTCAATGACCTGACGAAGCCGGGTATAGGTGCGTGATTCTGGACGTTAAATGAGTTCAGCGGAACGGCGATATGCCTGTCAGTGGATGGCTCGGTTCGAGGGCCGAAGAAGGGCGTGCCAAGCTGCGATAAGCTCCGGGAAGACGCATGGAGTCTACGATCCGGAGATCCCCGAATGGGACATCCCAGCACTTCGGTGTTGATCCGTTAAGGATCGGGAACCCCCCGAATTGAAACATCTTAGTAGGGGGAGGAAGAGAAATCAATCGAGATGTCGCTAGTAGAGGCGATCGAACACGACAGAGTTCAAACTGAATCCCGCAAGGGAGATGTGGTGTCGTAAGCCTGCCGTCCCGGGTCACGTGACCAAGTGGCAGTCCTCTGGAATGAGGCACTAGAGAGGGTGATAGTCCCGTACACGTTCGTCACGTGACTCTGGCAGTGTCTTGAGTACCGCGGGTCGGAATTCTCGCGGGAATCCGGGGGTCATCAACCTCCAAAACTAAATACCCCTCGAAACCGATAGCGCATTAGTAGCGTGAGCGAAGGCTGAAAAGTAACCCTGGAACGGTGGTGAAAAGCGCCTGAAACTGATAGGTGATGGCGCGTTACGGCGCGAAAGGATCTTCGCCGCGAAGAAACCCGTCGCGAGGCGGTAGTACGGGCGGCGTTGCCAGTGTCGTAACGTACGTTTTGAAGAACGGGCCAGAGAGTTTATTCTGCAGGCGAGGTTAACCCAAAAGGGAAGCCAAAGGGAAACCAACAAGTCCGTAGCCTCCGGGCATGGGACGGCGTATTAAAAGTGCGTGGAGTCTGCAGGATAAGACCCGAAGCCTAGCGATCTATGCGTGGGCAGGTCGAAGCGTGCTGAAAGGCGCGTGGAGGACCGCAAACGGTTTTGATATGCAAATCATTCGCGTGACCTGCGTATAGGAGTGAAAGATTAATCGAGCTGGGCATCCGCTGGTTCCTCTCGAAACATGCCGTAGCATGACCTGGCCGGAGATAGACGGTGAGGTAGAGCACTGATTGGGGGAGCTGGGGGAGAAATCCCTCACCCCCCTGTCAAACTCCAAATTCCCCGTCGTCGAAGATGGCCGGCAGTCCGGACTACGGGGTAAGCTTGTAGTCCGTAAGGGAGACAACCCAGACCGTGGTTAATGTCCCTCAATGTAGGCTCAGTGTCAACACTGAAAGGCGTCCCAGGCCAAAGACAACTGGAAGGTGAGCTCAGAAGCAGCTATCCTTTAAAAAGTGCGTAACAGCTTACCAGTCGAGGTTTGGGGCACTGAAAATGGACGGGGCTTAAGCCTACTACAGAGACCACGGACCACACGTTCGTGTGATGGCGTAGAGAGGCGTGCTGCCTGGGCCGAAGCAGGGCCGTAAGGTCCTGTGGACCGGGTAGTAATGAGAATTCTGGCATTAGTAGAAGCAAAGTTGGGTGAGAATCCCAACCGCCGGAGGGGCTAGGTTTCCTCGGCAATGTTCGTCAGCCGAGGGTTAGTCGGTCCTAAGGTGTGTCGTAACTCGAACACATCGAAAGGGAAACAGGTTAATATTCCTGTACCGTGCATCCATTGCGGGTAACCGCCCTGACGCTTCGGGATATGCCGGGCAGGGTCGTCGCCCTGTCCAAGCGTTCAACCTCGTGGAGTACCGTCATGGTGAGAAGCGAGGGAAGACGTGATGGAGTAATTCGGCAAATTCCTGGAGCCCGTGAAAAGGGGGATGCAATGACCGTACCGAGATCTGACACAGGTGCCCCTAGCTGAAAAGGCTAAGGCGTGTCGGTGTAATCGTGTTAAGGGAACTCGGCAAATTAGCCCCGTAACTTCGGGAGAAGGGGTGCCTGCCTGGCGATCAGGCAGGTCGCAGTGACCAGGGGGCTCTGACTGTCTAATAACAACATAGGTGACTGCAACTCGGAAACGATTAGTATAGTCACTGATTCCTGCCCAGTGCGAGTATCTGAATCCCGGGTTCAACCGGACGAAGGACTCGTAAACGGCGGGGGTAACTATGACCCTCTTAAGGTAGCGTAGTACCTTGTCGCTTAATTGGCGACTTGCATGAATGGATTAACGAGAGCCCTACTGTCCCTAACACGAATCCGTTGAACATTTTGTCCTAGTGCAGAGACTAGGGACTCCAGATGGGAAGTGAAGACCCCGTGGAGCTTTACTGCAGCCTGTTGCTGTGTTACGGTATTCCTTGCGCAGCGTAGATGGGAGGCGTCGAACCATCCCTTCCGGGGGGTGGGGAGCCACCGATGAGACACCATCCTTGGTTTACTGTAACACTAACTCTCGTTCCGAGAGGACACCGGTAGGTAGGCAGTTTGGGTGGGGCGCCACACCCTCGAAAAAATATCAAGGGTGCCCTAAGGTCAACTCATGTGAGTCAGAAACTCACAGGAGAGTGTCAAGAGCATAAGTTGGCCTGACGCGATTTCGCAGAGCAAGAAATCGCGAGAGGAAACTCGGGTCTAACGAACCAATGAGCCTTGTTGATGAGGGCCATTGACGACAGAAAAGCTACCCCGGGGATAACAGAGTCGTCGCCGGCAAGAGCACATATCGACCCGGCGGCTTGCTACCTCGATGTCGGTTCTTTCCATCCTGGCCGTGCAGCAGCGGCCAAGGGTGAGGTTGTTCGCCTATTAAAGGGGATCGTGAGCTGGGTTTAGACCGTCGTGAGACAGGTCGGTTACTATCTATCTGGAGTGTTTGGAGTCTGAAGGTAAGATGGAAATAGTACGAGAGGAACTTTCCGTCGCCGCCTCTGGTCGATCGGTTGTCCGACCGGGCACTGCCGAGCAGCTACGCGGTAAGGGATAAAAGCTGAAAGCATCTAAGCTTGAAACCCGCCCTGAAAAGAGACTCCGTTAAGGACACGGGTAAAAGACCCGCTTGATAGGTCCGGGATGTAAGCACGAAGGTAACGACGTGTTCAGTCCGCGGATACTAACGTCCAATGCCATCCGCTGAACTCAGACGAAATCCAGAGTCGCGCACCGAAACCGTAATGGTACTAGCGGCCAGAGCAGAGGGGAAACACCTGGACTCATCCCGAACCCAGCAGTTAAGCCCTCTTACGTATTGTGTGGTACTGAGGTACGCGAGTCCTCGGGAAGCACGATTCGCTGCTAGTACCTCCCTTCCAT
>NZ_BCNX01000019.1 GCF_001571405.1 Methanoculleus thermophilus
GTTGAACCCCGGCAAGTCCTCGTTCTTTGAGGTCCTCGAAGAGTCCCGACCAGAATTCTTCATTCTCACAGTCGGTGACTCTCGCGCCCAAGATCTCCCGGTAACCATCCTCGCGCACTCCGGCGACCACCAGGACCGCCTTGGTGACGTACCGTGCTCCGTCCCGGATTTTGTAGTAGGAAGCATCCACGAAGAGATACGGGATAGCCTGTTCGATCGGCCGCAGGAGGAATGCCTGCACCTGATCGTCGAGATCCTTGGCCATCCGGGAAACCGAAGCCGGAGAGAGCTGATCGATCCCCAGATGACTGACGATCTCCTGGACTCTCCTCGTTGAGACGCCCTGGAGGTAGGATTCGACGATTGCATTCACCAGAGCCTTCTCCACCCGGGCATACCGTCCAAAGACCTGTGTCTCGAACGGGAACTCCTGAAACTGCGGTTTCCGGAGGATCGTCTCCCCGTATCGGGTCTTGAGGGATCGGTCCGT
>NZ_BCNX01000020.1 GCF_001571405.1 Methanoculleus thermophilus
TAGGAGCGTTCCCGAACGAGGAATCCCTTCTCCGGCTGGTCGGATCTATCCTGATGGACATCAACGAGGAGTGGGTCACCGGCAGAAGGTATTTGACCATGGAGAAGGAATGATCAGGCAAGGAGACAGGGCTCAGGCAAATTACAGAAGATCTGAGACGTTACCTTTTTTCCCTCATCATTATATCAAGTTCGGTGGTCACCGCGTACAGAAGGCTCCAAAATATCGGCAACTTCAAAAAGGTCATTTTCTGCGCGTTAACTTGCACGATAGTTATTGTGCTAATTGTTTTGTCCGCTTTCACCCTCCATTTATCACCTAATATTAAACAGGTGAATCAACAAGTTCCAATGAGTGATTATTACGGTATGGCTACGTTTTTTGAAAAGAGAGATGACTCTATCCTTATTTTAGAACATGGAACATCTCAAATGAGGTTCCATGATGCTATTTATGGTTGCAGTTACCCAGAGGTTAACATCAGATATGATTGGGGTGGGGGTAATAGTCTCTTACCTGTCGATCATTTTGGATATAATGCTTCTTACTCCCTTGGTTCTAACTACGACGGAAAGCGGTACTTCTTGTTAACAACGCAAGGTAAAGATTTTTATGAACATATGTACCCCGAATTCCCAGACAAGTGGAGATTTATAGAGCGGGATTTTGAAAGGTTGGAGTCAGATGCCTCAGTTATTCGAGTGTGCTCTAATGGGAATTTAGCCCTGTACCTTATTAATTATAGTTAAGGGCTAAATTTTTCTCGGCTTTCGGATATTCGTATAATCCTCTTGCGCTCTATACAAAATATCCATGCTAATCTGCCTTGTAGTACTTGCTAGTTCATATGCACTAGATGGTACGTACGCCCAAAATAGAGCCCAGTACTTTTTTCTAATCAGCTCCCTCGTAACGCACTTTTTTAAAACAGTTCGAGCGAGGTCTGCTCTCTTTGCGCGTATATTGAACCACGCTGTCTCAATCTGTTTCTTCGCAACGTACTCTCGAAGGTCTGCTTGCATTGCATCTGGTATTTCACCAGCTTCTAACGCCTCCTTGGCGGTGCGAACGAAGATATTCTCTTCAACGGGTTCTGTTCTATTGCATGCCCTATTAGAGGCCTCAGTATGATATATCCCCATCCCATCCCAACTGAAGGCAATGGGATATTTCAAAGCAATTCGCCCCCAGAGGTCTGTGTCTTCCCCCCACCATGCATCAGTGTTGAAACCCCTCATCTCGGTTAAGACCCGCTTAGGTATGCCCACTACCGATGTCCACACCGGAGGAGATCCAAAGGCGGCAGACTTAAAATAACTCGGGAGTAGTCCCTCCCAGGGTTTCCCGGGAATTGCATGGAAACTCGCCATTTTTACCTGGAAGTTGGGATATTTTACAAGGTACGCAGTTGTATATGCCCCTGCCTCGGGGTATGCCTCGCGTAACCGTAACAACGTCTCCAGATGGTCCGGCATCCATTCATCATCTGCATCCAAGAACGCGACGAAATCTGATCTTGAGTGGGAGATACCTTCGTTGCGAGCAGAGGAGACGCCCGATCCTACCTGTTCGAAGAAGAATATCCGCGGGTCCTCAAACGATTTAACAATCTTTGGGCCTTCGTCTGTAGACTGTCCGTCAACGACAATGATCTCAAAATTTTGCTCAGTCTGATTTAAGACGGATTGAATTGTCCGGGAGATATGAGGACCTTTGTTGTAGAGAGGGATAACAATCGAAACCGAAATCATGAGAATACTACTCCACGAGTGTTTTCAGATATTTTCCCGCACGCAATGCAGTTTCCTGGATCAAGGGGATCTTTTCATCCAGTTCACCTCTGATCTTTCCCGATTCATCGAGCATGGATTGAATCCTCTCGGTCACGGTGCTGGGGGTAAGGCACTCGGGACTGAGGAGGTATGATTCGTGATCGAATATATCCCGGTTAATGCCGCGTGCTTTGATACTGTAGGCGAAACTCAGGGTCGGGACGCCAGACGAGAGAGCAGCAATCGTAGAGTGCGTCCGGGCCCCGGCAAAGAGGGCCATCTGGCTGATGATCCATTTTATCTCTGCAGCACTGTACTTGGGAGGTATAAGCGTGATATTTCTGTTTTGCCCCTTAATCTGGGAGACTGCTTTCCGCATAAATGCATAATCGTCAGAATGTGGGGTTGTCACATGAGGGATCAGATAGACCGGCATCTCTGTTGTCTCTGCTATCCCCGAGATGATTTGTGCGGCTATCTCGGTCCACGCTTCGAGATTCCTCCCGCTCACATACTTTGCCATCAGTGGACTCAAATTAAGGCCGATCGCCTCCTCATCGAGGGGGAGCAAGTCCTCGATCCCCTCCGGCTTGGCCGGATCCATGAGAAACGCAGGGTCTGCAACAGGGTAGACGTTCTCGGTCACGCCGATCCCTTTGAGATAATCAATCGTAGCCGATTCTCGGGCAAAGATCCCGGTGACCTTCTGGAGGTGGTCGCTCATATACTGTTCATAGTCGGGCATTGCGCTGAACGGGCCGACCGAGGCGCCCCAGAGGATGATGGGCTTTCCCTTCTGGATGGCGATGTCATCCAGATCGGTGAAGAGTTTAGGTATACCGTAATCAAGGGAGTAGTTATCCCCGCCCACGGAGAGAACCGCAGCCGCCTCATCAAGGTAGGGAAGCATCTGCTTGTAAACCCTGTACTTTAAAGCCTCGGGACAGCAGAGACGGTCGTAGGCATAGCCCAGATAGAACGGTTTCCAGAGGTTTTGAGCAATTTTTCTCCTACTTAGTCGGTATGAGTGCAAATGCGTGATTGCATCATCTGTTTCTTGCATACATTGCTGTTGGTATTGCTTCTCGTTCTGAAAATGGCTAAGGCAGATGAAACGTGGGTCTTTAAAGTACTCCCGCAAGATCTTCGTTGTCCCCCGGGCAATCGCTTCACACCCTCTGTTCTCATAGGGATTGTTCCCGGCCAGAATAAACAACGGTCTCTCTTCATCCATGATTATTGCCCCCGACCTTCCTCCGAATATACCAAAGAATTCTTACCGGGAAGGTAATAATCTTTGATATTTGTCTTCCCGCCGTCAGTCGTCTCAGATCCTGCCCCATTGCCTCCCGGAGGTGCTTTCCGTCCCGCTCCCCGGCGCCCCAGCGATCCCGGCTTAAAACCCGCATCCGCTCCTTCAGGACGACCTCCTGCCGCAGGAAGGGGTTCTTCGGCCTCTCTGGTGCCACCCGCTTCTCCGGAACCCCCTGCGGGTCAAGGTACAGCCGGCATGTCAGGTGCTGCCGCTTAATCGCCACGACCCCGGCCTGGCTCTGGATCACTCGCTCGACCGGGATCGAGTCGAGACGAACACCCTGCCCCCGCTCGACCATCTCCCGCATCGCCTGCGACCGCACCAGCACAAGGCTCGTCCCCCGGCTGTCCCGCGAGTACTCCGGCAGCCAGGCGTCCATGCAGGTCACGTCCGCGCACTCGGCGAAGACGTCATCGCAGTAACTGCAGGCCCTCGGCGTGAACCACCGGTTCGTCCAGGCTTCACTGATCCCCTCGTTCCAGAAGATCTTGTGCTCTTCACCGTCTGCGGCCGTGAACACATAGTGATAATTGCTCGCCGGCTGGTCCGGGCTCTTCCCGCGGTAGCGGACCGCTGTCACCTCACCCTGCACCCCGGCGAGAGCGGCGACGTAGTCGGTGAAGTGCCTGCTCTTCAGCTGCCCGCAGGTGAGGCCGACGGTGACGACGACCCGCTCCCGGAGTTTCTTGTTCCGCTGCTGGGCAAGCCGGATCGCCTTGAGGAAGCATGGCAGGCCGGTGACGGCGTAGCGCCCCGGCACCTCGAGGACCTGCCTGATAACTTCCGACATCTCCACCGGGTAGTAGGCCGAGCCGGCCCCGGTGCGGACCTCCTCCGGGGTATCGAAGACCTGGAAGGCGAAGAGACGCTCCGGGTCGCCGGTGGGGGCAACGCAGATGACGTGGTCGACGACCCCCTCGGTGAGCAGCGCTTCCAGGAGCCAGGTCGCCATCCCGCCTGAGGCGCTTGTCGGCCGGTGTCTCTCCGAGTAGCCGACGTACGAGGCGAGGTAGTAGCCGGTCTCGGAGCGGTGCTGGATCCCCGGGACCGCACCGTAGAGCCGCTCCCCGATCGTGTCCTCGTTCTCCCCGGAATCTGCAAAGGGGCAGACCTTCAGGCAGAGACCGCACTCGGTGGTGCAGGGCGACGTTTCCACGGGATTATACTCGCCGTAGCGGTTCCATTGCATTGAAAGGACGTCCTGCGGGCAGAGAGCGGCGCAGAGGCCGCAGCCGATGCAGAGGTCGTGCTCGACAACGCTGTTCATGACGGACGATTTCATATGATAATTCTCCTGAGCGCTGGAGGCAGGTAGGACTCAAAGAGCCCGCGTTCAAACCCGTTCAGACCCAACACCCAGACAGCCGCAAGGTAAACCAGAGCAATGCCCGCACCGGCAACGACAAGCGTAACCAGGGCGGGAAGCTGGAGGATCCCTCCCAGGGTTGCCGCCGCGACCCCGATGAGACCGGTCGCGACAATCCCGGGAAGCATCGACCGGGTGAAGGTGTGAGCCCCGACCCCGAGCACCCGCGTCGCGTACCAGGGGGTGAAGATGGCGTTCTTCAGGGTGAGGACGATCGCCGCCGCGGCCGCGACCCCGTAGTAGCCAAGGCCGGTCAGGAGCGGGAGGGCGACCGCGAGGCCGAAATTCCCGATCCCCATGAAGAACGTCACGATCCCCGGCACCCGCACCCGGTTGTAGGCGACGTTGATCGGGAAGAGGGGCAGCACCGCGAGGTTGACCGCGAGGTGCACCGTCAGGAGTGCCATCAGCGGCGCGAGGAAGGTAAACTCCTCCCCCACCCAGACCGTGAGGAGGAGCGGAGCAAGTCCGCAGACAAGACCGATCGGGAGGGCCATGGCAAGCCCCATCAACTTGACGGCGCTCTTCGTGACCCGGATCAGGGTCTCGGTCTGGTTCCGGGCATAACAGGAGAGGATCGTCGGCGTCAGGACGCCGGAGAGCACCCCGGCAACCGCCCGCAGGAGGATGACCCACTGGAGGGCGATCGCATACTCCCCGGCAGGCGTTTCCCCGAAGAGGAGGTTCACGACGATGAGGTCGATCTGGAGGAAGAGGAGGGAGCCGATCTGGTCGATCACCACCCACCACCCCATCCCGCAGAGGTCCCGCACCCTCCGGCGGTCGAAGGAACGGATCGAGATTCGGAGATGGGGACAGACTCGCCGGGCGAGGACGATCGCGACCCCGGAGGCCATGACTGCTCCGGCCAGGTATGCCCCGCCGATGAGGGCGAGATCGGGGCCGAAGAGGGTGAAGAGGAGAACGATCAACCCGGTCTGGACGATGAGGTTTGTGAGGTTGACGAGGTTCTGGAGGTCGAGGCGGTTGTAGGCGAAGAGTTGGACCGTGAAGTTCCCGCTCCAGGACCGGATCAGGAAACCGGCCGAGACCCCGAGGAAGAGGAGGACCGCACCGGTCTCCTGCCCGGCCGGGACGTTGAAGATCGATGGAGCGAAGTACGCGACCACGAGGATGACCGGGATCATCAGGAGGATGACTGCGGTGAGCCCGAAGAGGGACGTGTTGAACGTCTTATTCGCGGCTGCGTAATCTCCCCGCTGGAGGTCGACGGTGAGGAACCGGGTGACGGCGGTGTTGAGCGACTGGACGACGATTGCCACGTACCCCGTGATCGAGGTCGCGAGCGGGATGAGCCCGTAGGCCGCGACCCCGAGAGTATCAATAAAGTAGGGGACCAGAAGGATCCCGATGACGATATTTACCAGGAAGTAGGCGATGTTCGCCGCGAGGTTGCGGGGGAGCTGAGCGGCGAAGCCTCGGGTGGTCTGGTCTGTAGCGGAGGTGGTGGACGGCATGGATATTCTTCTGGCTGGGATGGTACTGGCTCCCCGGAGGAGAATTCACCAGCGGGATTCTTATCTTACAGGTTAGTAACGGCGGTATGAAATGCCTGCCGGATTTGCTCTTTTGAGGTGGCCGCACTTAGATGGGCAGGGACTACCTTAGGGCTATGAACGGCACCGTCGTTGAACGCTTCTTCCGCCGGGATTATGACGAACAAGAGGATGATTGCAAGTTTACCCGAGTTTGTCCCAAAATCCCTCAGCCGGGAGGGGAACACCCCCTCCCGGTCCCTCCCCCGAGTTGCGATATCCAGTGGGAAGCCGTGTCAGCAATTCGACGCTGTATAATGCCGATTCCTCTGAAAAGCTGCGTAGGAGTGCTCTACATCAGGTGGATCTTCGATCGCCGAACTCTTTTGGGACGGCTTCCATATTACTTATAGTCTGTATCAAATCTAAAGTGGAGTGTGTCCTCCCTCCTCACCCCCCGCCCAGCACCCGCACGATCACCGCCACCACCCCGCCCACGACCCCGCCGGCCCCGGCGCTGATGGTGGAAACCCGTTTCTCTTCACCCACCTTCTCCGCCCGCCAGCCCTCCAGCGCCCGGAGCCGGCTCTCGAACTCCTCGTCCTGCGCCTCCATCCGCTGCAGCGTCTTACAAATCCACTTCACATCCCGGTTCGTCTCGTAAACCAGCTCCCGCGTGGTCTTCTCATTGGTCATCCTGGTAACCCTCCCGGGTGACAGTAGGACGGCGAAGAGAAAAAGCCTGACCGTAACGATTATATTCCAGAATCAAAGCCCAATCCGGCCTTTCCGATAAAGTCAGACTGATATCCCCCCGCGCCAACCTTATGATCGTCTGTCATGTTCCCGGGAAGATGCAGACAGGAGAAAACCCATGGCAGACTTCGTGCAGAAGACCGTGAACAAGACGGCGGTCCGGGACCTCTCCGTCCCGATCGCCAGCGTGGAGCAGTTCGACAGCATCGTCGAGATGGTCTTCGACGACAACCCCTTCGGGTGCGTCGAGTATACGACCCGCGACGGCCAGACCATCGCGGGAGTCGTCCGGAACCGCGAGCACTACACCGCGAAGGTGAACTTCCTCAACGACGCGGGCAAGCGGGTCGGGACCGTCTCGATCCAGTCCCCGACGATCGCAGCCTTCGAGGCGAACGCCGCCGAGGTCCTCGGGAACGCGGCCATCAAGACCGCGATGGGAGCAACCGACGTCGTCCGCGACAGCTCCCGCGAGACCTACTACTGTCAGCTCAAGTGCCACGACCCCTCCGGTGAGGACTACTTCGTCACCCTCACCAGAAAGAGCGTCCGGATCTCGTCCTACCAGGACGACGCGATCAGGGACCGGGTCGAGTCCTGGGCCGACGCCGTTGCGGCGCTGGGGTGAAGGGGTTCCTCCCCTTGCTCTTTTTCCCCCGTGTGCCGGGCAGAACCGTTGTATCGGGGATATCTATAACGTCGGAGTACAGCGCATACCCCGATCAGGAATGGATACCGCCACCCCCAAGATCGACGGAGAGTGCGCACGAATCATCGGCATTCTCCGGGAGAAGAAGGCTTACCTGGAAGAGACCTATCACGTCGGGTCCATCGGCATCTTCGGCTCGTGCCGGCGCGGCGAGGAGCGCGAGGAAAGCGACGTGGACATTCTGGTCGAATTCTCAGAAGTCCGGGGAATCTTTGGATTTATCAGGCTTGAGCGCTACCTATCTGAGATCCTCGGTAGATCAGTGGACCTGGTCGAAAAGAGCGCGCTCAAACCTCACATCGGCCGCCGTATCCTGAATGAGGTTATCTACGTATGACGGCTCCACGGAACACCCTTGACTACCTGGATGATATCCTTGACGCCATCGAAAAGATCGCGATCTTCACCCGGGGCATGTCGTATGAGGAGTTCTGCGAGGACGATAAGACCGTTTAGGCTGTCACCCGAGCACTGGAAGTGATGATCGGTGAGGCGACGAAGTGCATTCCCCGCGAAATCAGGGAGAACTACCCCGGATACCCCTGGGCTGAGATGGCCAGTATGCGCGACAAACTGATCCATGCCTACTTCGGGATCAACAGGGCCATCATCTGGAGGACGATCCGGGATGATATTCCTCCCCTCAGGTCCGCGATGCAGGCCCTCCGGGATGACCTGGCCGCGGACGGGTCCACGAGCAGCGAGCGCCGATAAGCACGACTGTCCGGGGGACGCGCCTATGAGGTGGCAGGAGTGTCTCGACCTGGGCCTCATCCGCCCCGACGCGAGGGCAATAGAGAGTATTCCCGGCTCCCTCGCATCTGCGGCGAGGTTCCTCTCGGCAGCGGAGAAGAATGTGGCGATCCTGGAGTACGAAATGGCACACCTTGCCACGTACAATAGCGCATCTCACAGTATCCGGACGTTCCTCTATTCCGCCGGTTACCTCGATGTCTTGCTATCGCAGTGCGGCACATATTTGACGATCCCGAGATCGTCAATCTCCTGAACGCTTTTGACAAACTCCGGGTCGCCAGGCAGAACGTCCAGTATGGCGGATCGTATGTGATGAAGAAGCGGCGTTCTGCATCCGGCTGGCTTATCCGGGCTCTCGCTCTGGCCCGGCAACGGTTTGGGTAGATACCTCCGCTCCGGCTGAAACTGGGGGGGCCACATACACTTTCAACCCGCACACGGCTCCACTTTATCAATCTCCTCTTCTCGAGATCGACGTATGCCGCATACCGGGCTTCTCCGCCACGACCAGACCCTCTTTCGCGACCCCGACGTGTTTGAGCCGACGTACCTCCCCGAGCACCTCCACCACCGCGACGCCCAGGTCCAGGAGATCGCCTTCCTCCTCCAGCCGGCCCTCCGGGGCGGGAGCGCCCTCTCCGCCGTCCTCCGCGGACTCCCCGGGACCGGGAAGACCACCACCGTCCGCAGGGTCTTTGCCGCCATCACCGAAGAGACCCGGCGGGTCGCCCCGGTCTACGTCAACTGCCGCCACGATCATTCGGCGCTCGCCGTCTACCGGAGCATCTTTCGGCAGGTCTGCGGGTATCCCGCCGGCCGGCACCTCGACGAGATCAAGCAGGGGATCGCCGCCCGGCTCCGGGACCGCGACGCCGCCCTCGTCGTCTGCCTCGACGACGCCGATGAACTCATAGTGGCCGGGATCTACAACACCATCCTCTACCAGATCCTCCGGCTCTACGAGAAGTGGGACGTCCGGAAGGCCGGGGTCTTTGCGGTCACGAGCGATCTTGCCCGGAACCTCTACGCCGAGGCCGACGCGAGCGTCCGGTCGGTCTTCCACCCGGCCGAGGTCAACTTTCCGCCCTACACGAGGGCCGAGATCCGCGAGATCCTCGCCGACCGCGTCCGGCAGGGGCTCTACCCCCGGGTGCTCCCGCCGCCGCTCCTCGACCGCATCGCAGTGATCGCCGCCGGCGAGCAGGACGTCCGGGTCGGGATCGACCTCGTCAGGGCGGCAGTCCTCCGGGCCGAGAAGGACGGCCGCCGGCGGGTCACCCACGCCGACGTCACCGCCGCGGCCCGGACGGTCATGGCACCGGGGCTTAATTCCCGCATCGCGGCTCTCTCGGCGGGCGAACGAACCCTCCTCTCCTGGATCGCGGAGCGGTCCTCTGAAGGGGGCGATATGGCGTCGGGGGCGGTCTTTGAGGCGGCACAGGGCTACCTGGCGGTCGGGAAGACGACCTATCACGAGCACTTAAAGCGGCTCGCAGAGGCCGGGTTCCTCGACCTCGTGCCCAGGACGGGCCGGGGGCGGGAGGTCCGGCTCCGCTACGATGCCACTGAGGTGGCCGCCGCCTGCAGATCCCCGGACCGAACCCCCAAAACTCCGGACAGGGTATGAGATCATGAAAAACCCGCTCAGGCCATGGATTGGTGCTCCCTCTCATGTCCTCTGTTTTTGATCGGTATCAATAAAGTAAGGCTTATACATGGCCTGTTTCTTTTTCCGGAGAGCAGGCTTAGCCTTTTAACCGGAACCCCCGATGGTGCTGTATGCGCCGGAGAAGACTCCGGTGCAGGGAGTTACAAGAGATGCAACCAGCAGATAGACAGAATCCGGGAGGAACCGAACCGAAAACCAGCGGCGGCAGCCCGGATACAAAGTGCCACCCCGCGCTCTGCCAGGCCGCCACTGGTACATCTGCCCGGGAAGAGATAAACATCTCCCCGGTCCCGCTCTTCCTCGTTCCCCGTGCTGTCGCGGACGCGATCCGCCGCCACGGGAGAGCCGTCCGAAAGATCAACGTCCAAAGAACCAAAAACCACCAGTACCTGATCAGCGTCGAGCGGGGGCGGCCATGACGTCGGAGGCGGGTATGCTCTCCTGCACGGCGGCGGAGCCCAGCGCTGGCCGGAACTCAAGGGCGGATGTACGAGAGAGCAAGCCCGAAGAGGAAACAGGTGCCGGAGGAGATACCAACCCCTCCCCCTGACGAGCACCGAGAGCGTGCCCTTGAGATCCTCAAGAGCGACGACCCCCTCGTCCTCATCCCCGAGACCTTCAACAGAACCCGGTCGGCCACCGGGTCGTCGCAGAGCCCCTTACGATCTTCCTTGCCCTCCAGAACACGAACGGGCTCCACGTCGCGTTCTCCGGGCAAGGGCAAGACCCGTGCCTGCACGACGATCTAAAGCCCGGGACCGTCTTCCTCTTCGACGAGGTCTCGCTCTCCGAGGACCTCCCGGAGGTCCTCATATCCGCGACGGCAAACTTCCGCGAGCCGATCGAGCACCGGCCCCTCACCGCCGGGCGAAGGCTCCGGGTCCGCACCATCCCAGAGCGATGCGTCTGGTGTCTCGGCCGGGCCCTCGACCTGGCCGAGCTGGAGTTCCTGACTATGACGCGCTCAGAGGATCTGACGGCCGGATCCCCTGTATCCCCGGGGTCGTGCAGATGTACTGTACGGGCGGTCATGCCTCTTTGCGGCATTATTCGCTGGAAAAATCGGTGTGGCTGTGCATTCTAGACTCGATCATTTAGATATTTTAGGATAGAAATAATTTAGATCGGATGACCCCATTACCCGCGTTTATGGTCTCTGATCGAGAGTGCCGCCTCTTAAATACGTATAATTAATGAAATATCTTTTATTATTGCGTGGATCATATCAGCATATTTTTAAATTCCTTGGAAACAATCTATCATACAACATCAACGCCCCCGGGGTCCCCTCCTACCTCTCCCGGCGCATCCGACCCCTCTCCGGGGCTCTTCACCAACCCAAAACATCCCGGCATACCATGCACTCGACCACCAACTCCCAGCCCCTCTCCCCCCGGGAGAGCCCCTCCCCCGCCGAGCCGGCGGTCTCTTCTCCCCCCCCGGCCGCCTCTCGAAGACGACGACGCACCCCTCCTCGTCGATGCTCTTGTGGGGGTTCGGCGTGCCGTCCGGACCCTCGTTGCGATGCCCGCCTACAACGAGGAGGCCTACATCGCAAAGACCATCGTCGGCGCCC
>NZ_BCNX01000021.1 GCF_001571405.1 Methanoculleus thermophilus
GAACTAAAGGCACGAAAATACTGGTACCAGGTCAAAGAGATCAAGATCAAAGTGATCCTCCATAACCTAACGAAGGCAGTACAAACAGTCGTGATTGTCGTTGTCTGGAAGGAATTCAACAGAGCCGAATAATTAGACCTATCCATTCGGATTACCTGATGGTATAGGTAGGACGTTTAGAGAGGTGTATGAAAAAATGGTGTTCCATCCTCCAGTTGCTATTGTAGCAAAAGCAGGTGACTCCGGAAAGTATAAGGTCGGGCTGCCTGCCTGGAACATGGTTCTGCGCGGTTTCCTGTCTGGAGCCTTCATCGCGATGGGTGCCGCTCTGGCAACGGTCTGTTCAACCGGTGTCCAGGCAACCGACATTGCAATGCGGTTCGGTGCCGCAAGTCCCGGTATCGCCCAGCTCGTTCTGGGTGCAGTCTTCCCTGTTGGGCTTATCATCACAATCCTGACCGGTGCTGAGCTCTTCACCGGCGACGCAATGCTCGCCCCCATGGCGGCTTTTATTCACAAAGTCAGCTGGGCAAAGGTGCTCAATCTCTGGGTCTGGGTATATATTGGTAACTTCATCGGGTCGGTAGTCTTCGCGTACATCATGGCGTACGGCCCGTTTGTCAACTTCGACGCCGCAGGCGCTGCAACGGTCACAGTATTCGGTCAGAGAGCAGTAGCCATAGCAGCCGCAAAGACGAGTTACGTTGGTACAATGGGACTGTGGTCGGCCTTCCTCAAGGCAATCGCCTGTAACTGGCTCGTCAACCTTGCTGTCCTGCTCGGTATCTGTGCTGACGACGCGATCGGTAAGATCGCAGGTATCTGGTTCCCGATCTTCGCTTTCGTTGCCAGCGGATTCGAACACTGTATCGCGAACATGTATTTCATCCCGGCAGGTATCTTCGTTACAGGCATTGACCCCTCATTGTCGGTCGATACCGTTAACTGGGTAACCATGTGGACCAGCAACATTATCCCGGTCACAATCGGCAACATCGTCGGGGGTCTGTTCTTCGTCGGTGTCCTCTACTGGGTCGCGTTCAGAAAGGAAATTGCAGCCCTGAAGTAAACCTGATTGAAGATGCAAATCGGAAATATCAAAGTGAGGGTGACGGCCGTTACACTGGCCGTCTTCCTCTTTTTTGTTGTCCTGGTCGCTCTGTATATCCTCGCAACCGGGGACATATATGCGCTATTTTGGGCAGTTCCAGCGGTACTCATGCTGCTTATCATACCCATGATACTCAATTACATGAGCCAGAAGCAGTATGCGTCGCTGGTGCCAATGTATGAAGCGGAAGCAAAAAACGCCCGGATTCGGGAGATTAACCTGAACAGGCTCGGCGAACCTGTGCGCATAAAGGGCGTCGTCGAGCAGGTGTATTTCCAGTTCCTTAACCGACCGCAGTACCTCGTCGCCGACCGAACAGGTGAGATATCGGTCAAGATGTTCACCTCACCGATGGAGGACGTGCAGAAAGGGGATGTGGTCGAGGTGCTCGGAACCGTCGTCAAACGCTACATCCTGACCGGAGATGCGGTCATCAACTGTGTCTCCATACGGAAAGTCAAGAACAATCAGCAATCCTGATGCCCCAAGAAGCATCATGCAATCCAGTGAAGGGACGGCGGAAACACTGCAGTTTCCAGCCCCATTCACCTTCGCGTTGCACCTAAAACGTCATATCCAGCCCATCGTCGATCGGCTTTGCCTCGGGCCTATTATTGAGATCCTGAATATAATCTTCAAAGAGATGGATCCGGGTGCTTACCGGGAACGGGATCCCGATGGTGCTGATGACCGCCTCTCCTCGTTCAAGCGTCTGAATCTCGGTATCGAGGCGCGAGAGGTCCTGTTTTGCGCTGCTTGCGATCATCTCGCGATCACCGCGGTCTGAAAGTCCCATCACCACGAAGGTGTTCAACTGCGCAAGAACTCGTGCATCGATATTCTTTGGCTGCTGGGTGACCACACAGAGCCCAACACCGAACTTTCGCCCCTCCATCGCGACTTCCCGGAACGTCCGGGTGCTTCCGGATCCCGAGCCCAGCACCCGCTGGGCCTCCTCGATGGTGATCAGCACCTGTCTTGGCTCCTCCGTATCTTTCGTGTCCTCGCCCTGATGAATACGCATGATCCTGCGGGTTATGATTGAGAGGACGAACAGTTCGCTCTGCTCGCTCATTCCAGGAATATCGATCAGGACGACCCTGTTCTCGTGGAGCGCTTTCACGATATCCGGGATCGAGGAGCCCTGTTTCCGGAGGAAATCGCGGTTCCGGTTGAGCATGCCCACGATACGCCGCTGCATCACCGAGAGCGTGCTCGGCGAGAAATTCCTCACGTCCCGGGCAATCCGGGGATGCGGACCGGTGTAGGTGTCGGCATCGAAGGTTGCAAAGTCGGTATGCTGGAAGAAATCGATCACATCGGAGCCCGGGACACTCTCAAGCATCTCCACGACCTCACGCTGCGGCTGCGAGTGCTCGTAGAGCAGGAGAAGGTCGGGCATCCGGAAGTCGCCATAGTCCAGGTAGAGTCGGTTTAACCCGTACTTCTTCCGGAATCCCTCCGGGCGGGTGGAGAAGACCGCAAGGCCGTCCCGGCCGGCCTGATAGTGCAGGAGCCCTTGAGTGCTCTCTCCAGTCGATGACCGGCCTCCAGCCACATACTCACCGTGGGGATCGACAATGAGGAGCCCGAACTTCCGGGCCCGCATGCAGGAGGCACAGAAGACCTTCATGAAGTTGCTCTTACCCATGCCCGTTGTGGCAAAGACTCCCATATGCTGGCGCATCGCCGCCGAGTGGAGTGCCACCCTCACGTCCCGAAGTACATCCTGGCCGGTCTTCATCACGCCGACCTCGATCTCGCCCATCACCTGCCGCAGGAACGCAAAGTCGCGGGCTTCCGGCAGTTCGACGCGGGAGAACTTCGCAGGAATCGTCCGCGGCTTTCGGAAGGTGCCATCCTTCCCGACGTAACCGAGCGGCATCGCCTCGACAAGGATGAAGACGTTCTCCCCTATCGCGTAAAAGTGCTCTGTGTGAGGGCGGGTATCCCATTTCGGGTCAGAGAAGTTGCAATCGTGGAGAAGGTCGCTCACCTTGGCAAAGAACGTCAGCCCTTTGACGTCATCGACGATCTTTAAGATATCCCCTAAATAGAGTTCTGCGTCATGGGGGACCGCAAACCGGTAACTGAGCACACGGTCCCCGATCAGGCGGTATTTCGAGGCGTCGTCGCCGTCAATATCGATCAAACTCATCATGATAGTCACCAAAGATGCTGATGTAATCGGCAAGATTCATGCCGAGCCGGTCCATCCCCTGCATGATATCCTGGCGGATCTGATCGACCGCATCCTTCCCGATCTTGGTGGTGAGGTGCGCATCGAGAAGCGGATAGGGGTAGCCCGGCACTCTCCCGTCATCGGCAAAGAAGGAGAGCGCGGAGAAGACCCGGTCGACCATTTCAGGGCTATAGTACTTGGGGATCTCCACCTTGAACGCCCGTTCTGCCCGGCGGTGCAGCCGCGCGACGTACTGCTCGCCTCTCTGCTTCCAGGCACGCGTCTCCAGGCGATCGATCAGGCCCTCGACAGCGGAGACGCAGAGGTACCAGGGCGCGGGGACCCCGAGATCACGTGCAAGTTCTTCCGCCGCCGGGAGGATCGGGTATCCCCCGCCCCAGGTGAGGGATGTCCGTTTCGTCACCGCGGCGATGAGCACGCCCCTGAGGTTGCAGAGGTTCAGGAGTTTCTCGACGATCTCATCATGGCTTGCATGACGGACCTGAAGCGTGCCGTCAAGGACGATGAGATCTCCGGCCTTGAGTTCCTCGGCCATCTCCATCGCAGTCCAGTACTCAAGGGTATCCCGTATGACCGCAGTGTTCCGGACGGGATCGTCATGATCGAGGTGCACCTTCGGGGAACAGCGGAAACAGTCGTAAAAAAGTGCATCAAAGTCCTCATTT
This sequence comes from Methanoculleus thermophilus, assembly GCF_001571405.1. Classification (NCBI taxonomy): domain Archaea; kingdom Methanobacteriati; phylum Methanobacteriota; class Methanomicrobia; order Methanomicrobiales; family Methanomicrobiaceae; genus Methanoculleus; species Methanoculleus thermophilus. The sequence continues at coordinate 3,980 of NZ_BCNX01000021.1, forward strand.
CCCACCCCGGGGTTGACCGTGACGATATGGAGAGGCGTCGTCCGACGGCAGAGGCATGTCTCGCCGGAGTACACGCTGACCGATGCCCGGACTGCGGCGATAGCAAAACTGCCGGCATCGAGGACGACGGCATCGCTCCCGTCCACCGCGCAGACAGCCCCGTCAAACTCAGGCAGGCAATGCAGATAGGATGCCGCATCAAACCCGCCCTTAACTGAGAACTGCCTGGAAAGGTCCTCCGGGACGGAGTCGCGGATCCTTCCGGCAATCCGCCAGATTGCATCCCGGTAGTGAGTGCTCGGGTCCATCACTCAATCTCCCGGACTCTGCTTGCCTGATCCGCACCCATCTCGACCACGAGCGTCGTCGAGAATTCATCCTGTACCTCGGAGATATGGGATATGAGGAGGATCTGGGGGAAATGTACCTCTTGCGTCCTGAGCGCTCGCAAGAGGTTGCTTCGCCGCTCTTCATCCTGGCTCCCAAAGATCTCATCAAATATCAGGAACGTGGAGTCATGCACCTGGTTCACCTCGGCGATGAACCGGGAGAGGGCAATCCGGAGGGCAATGGCAATGTCGTCCTGCTCACCGCCGCTGAATCGCTCGGCCGGGTAGTCATCTCCCATATCATTGACAAGAACAGTGAAGTCGTCGTCCAGCAGCACGGTGCCATACCGCCCGTCGGTGATCTCGGCAAGGACCCTTCCCGCCTCCTCCTCGATCCGGTCCCGGACCACCTGGAGGAGGTAGTCTGTATAGTCCCTAATGAGCGAGCGGGTCAGTTTGAGGCGCCCGATCTCCTCGGCGAGCATCTCGTGCCGCCGGGCGAGATCCTCGGCACGGGAGAGTCTCTCGGTCTCACCCTCGATATCAGTCTTCAGGCTGCCGATTCGGGCAGTCGCTGCGTACTTCTGCTCCCGCGCCGTAGCAAGGTTTCTCTCGCAGTCAGCGATAGTCCCCTCTGCTGCCGCGACCGCACTCTCGTCAAAGCCCAGGTCAGCGATATCCGTCTCGATCTGGAGCAGTTCAGCCTCACGGCTCTCAAGGAGGCTTCGCTTCGCATCCAGCGCCTGGGAGAGCCGCGAGAGTCCTTCGAGGCGCACACGGAGTTCAAACGCTCTCTGGAATGCTGCTTCGGCACGGTTGCAT
>NZ_BCNX01000022.1 GCF_001571405.1 Methanoculleus thermophilus
GGAACTAAAGGCACGAAAATACTGGTACCAGGTCAAAGAGATCAAGATCAAAGTGATCCTCCATAACCTAACGAAGGCAGTACAAACAGTCGTGATTGTCGTTGTCTGGAAGGAATTCAACAGAGCCTTGAAAACGTAATTGAATTGGATTCTCAAAATGCAATGGGATGGGCTTTCCCAGCGCGCTTTTATAGGATGTTATGTTTAATTAAAATTCATAATAGCGCCGTAACTTCAGGTAATAGTTCAAATCTATCGGAAGCAATTAATCAGTATATTATTGACCTATATCCTATTATCTTACAAATAAATGGATTTGAAAAAGAAATAGATGAACTGATTTGGCTGATTAATAATAGGCAAGTTCCTACATTCATCAATGGTTTCGTGGATTTTTGCTTTAAGCACTGTAATGAAATATTGAATTTTATCGAGCCGAATGAAGTGTTTAGTGCACGAGAACCCGAGAAAAAATGGTTCTTTCAAAAATAATTATCCTCTCAGTTCCATTTGAGGCTCTCGCAAGCATTCTCATCCCCATCACTCTCCAATCGATAAGCGCCTCCTTTCCCGGCGACATGCAGTAGTCATAGCATTCCTGCGCACCGACATAGTGATCGGAGAAGCGGCCTTCTTACCTACTTCGCGTTATGTTAAGGGACTTCGCCAAATGTGAACAGGGTTATCCCAAAATCCTTTTGCCGGGAGGGGGACACCCCCTCCCGATCCCTCCCCCGCGTGGCGATAGCCGGTGGGAAGCCGTTTTATCCATCTTGCCACGGATAAGGTTCAGATGATAGAACCACTGAAGAGAGGTGTTCCGATAAGGATACACCGGAGGCTCCCCGGATCTTTTTGGAGGGGTTCCTTGAGGACGGGGGCGCCCTTCACGCCCTCTCTTCCAGGTGGACCTTCAACCCCTCGTTGTCGACCGTCGTCGCGATCGCGACCCGGAGGCCGGCATCGGCGAGGATCGCTTTCACCTCATCCTCGGGGCGGTCGGTGATGACCGCAATGGAGGGGCCGACCGAACTCATTCCGACGAACTCGAGGCCGGCGTCCCGGAGCGCCGCCATGTATCGGTAGATCTCAAACCCGTGGTGCTCCACCTCTGCGCGCTTTGAGCCGCGGAACTCGATCTCCCAGATGACGTCGCCGATCTTTGCGAGATCTCCCCGCTCCAGCGCCGGGATGAGGTCCATCAGGATGAGGTAGGACTTCAGTTCGCGGTCACGGTAGTCGAGAGTCCGCGCTTTGTTCATCAGGAGATCGAACTCCTTCTCCCCCGCCGATGAGGTCGTGGAGGTCGGAATGACGATGTAGACCTTTTTGCCATCGGCAAACGCATGCCGGTAGATAAGCGTCAGTTCATCGCCCATCACCGCCATACCGCCGTACGTGCTCGCGGCCGGCCCGACACCGGTCTCGAACCCGAACGCGACATTCCCGATCTCCGTCTCCTCGACGTAGTTGCTGCCGATGAGGACCCTGAGCTGGTCGCGGCTCAGCGGCGAACCCACTGCGGTATTGAGGGCGTTCGCGACGGCGACCAGGATGGTGCTCGTCGATCCGAGTCCCACGTGCTCGTGCTGGTGGTCGCGTGCACGGATCCTAAAACCGCCCTCATAACCGACGACCTTCCGGAAGACTTCCACAAAATGCCGAATGATCGGCTCACGAGCATAGTCGATCTCGATACCGGACTTTGTGCATTCGACCTCGGCGGTACAGTAGACCCCGATCGCAAAGCCGATCCCGCCGCCTCCGGGGCGGTCCGGGGAGAACCGGTTCATGTCGAGCACGGTGAGGTGGATCCGCGCTGGAGCGCGGACGACGACGGTCCCGGAGACCGGCGTGAGCCGGTAGTCTTTCATGAGTCCGCACGGGCGGATATGCTCGCCGGGTGAGAAGGAGGTGAACTCGTACTCGACGAGATCCAGATCCCCTCCCCGGATCTTCATGGTGGGCATGTTGCAGTTAGTGTGCGCGGTCAAAGAAGATATTCTTTCCAGATGCCCGGAGCGGAATGCCGTAGGCGACGCCGCAGCCGTCCAGCCACCCGAGCGCGAGAGCGCCGATCCCGGCCGAGTACATGACCCGGTTGTCGACGTTGTGGATGCTTGCGGTCTTCACCGCAGAACCGATGGCGATCCCGAGATCAGCCATCCGAACAGCGCAGTTCGGGCCGCGGAAGGGGGCGGCCTGCGGTTGCTTCTGTGCGGCAAGCATCTCCGCGCAGGTTGCGTAGCCGCACGCGCCGCAGTCGAGACCTACGGCGTCGTTGTAGATCGACCCGACAAGAAGGCACGCGTCGCTTGACGCGACGTTCTCCGCATCCCTGATGATGAACGCCGCGTTGTACTGCTTGCCTAACTTTCGCATAGCTTCTGCAAGCGTATTCAGTTCCTCGCCGGCGACGACCATCGTCTTGATGACGTCGATCCCGCGTGCTTTCGGGGCTGTGCGTGCAGACAGCGCCATCAATCCGGCAACCATCTTAACAGCGTCTGAATCAGAGAACATACGAGTACGTTGGACCTGCCAAAAATAAGGGTATGCCCAACTCCCCGGGGCATCGATACTTTTTTCCAAACGTCGACCGAAAGGCGGGACTGCCATGGCACAGAAACGTACCGAGAAGGCTACCTTCGGCGCAGGGTGTTTCTGGGGCGTCGAGGAGACGTTCCGGCGCGTGCCCGGCGTCGTCGATACGGCGGTGGGGTTCATGGGCGGCACCCTCGAGAACCCGACATATCGTGACGTCTGCACCGGGAGAACCGGGCACGCGGAGGTCGTCCAGGTGACCTACGATCCTGACGAGGTCTCATACCGCGATCTCCTCACAGTCGTGATGGGAATGCCGGTCCGACTAAAAAATACATCAATCAATTCTTCAAAATGCATACAAACACCACCTGAGAAAAAACCAAAAAGTTTTTCCTTGTTCGATAGATATGAACGCTCATTCAATGAC
>NZ_BCNX01000023.1 GCF_001571405.1 Methanoculleus thermophilus
CTTCCTCGTTGTACGCCGGGACCACCACGGCGATCCGCCTCCCCCGGTAGCGGGGTTCCCGGGTCTGGGCCCCCTCGCGCTCCGCTCCGGCGACCTTCAGGTGATGGTCATGGACCAGGGTCAGGATATCTGAGCCGGTGGAGACGTCGCTCTGGTAGACCGCCTCGATCGCCCGTCGCCCGTAGGCGCCAAACGCGCTCGCCGACCCGGCGGCCGGGAAGACCGCATCCTTCCCGGCCCGGAGCTCCGAAAGCAGCCGGAGGATCTCCCCGGGGTCGTGCTGGCCGTCAGCGTCGATGATGACGAGCTCCTCGACGCCCATCCCGCGGGCGGTCGAGAAGATCGTCTGGAGCGCCCCGCCGTAGCCCCGGTTGGTTGCATGGCGGACGACGATCGCCCCGAGCGCCTCGGCGATCGCGACGGTCTCGTCCGTCGAGCCGTCGTCGACGACGAGGACGGCGTCGGCATGCCGCCGGGCGCCGACGATGGTCTTTGCGATGTAGGCCTCCTCGTTGTAGGCGGGCATCGCAACGAGGGTCCGGACGGCACGCCGAACCCCCACAAGAGCATCGACGAGGAGGGGTGCGTCGTCGTCTTCGAG